>DASQHH010000829.1:0-5886 GCA_035632195.1 Vicinamibacterales bacterium | reverse complement strand
CCTCGTCGTCGCAGCGGGACTGCTGCTCCGAACGTTCACGGCGCTCGGATCGCGTCCGCTCGGATTCGACGCGGACCGCACGCTCGTCGTCAACATCGACGCGCAGCGGGTTCCAGCCGACACCGTGCCGCGGCTGTTGCTGTACGACCGCGTCCGCGCGGCCGCGGGCCAGGTCCCCGGAGTGGCCGGTGCCGCGTACTCGCTCGTGACGCCGATGCAGGGAGGCGGCATCAGCGATCAAGTCGAGGTCTCCGGCGGAGCGAAGCTGCCGCCCGCGCTGCTGGGCGGAATCGCGAACGTGTACGGCAACATGGTGTCGACTGGATGGTTCACCGCGCTCGGAGTCAGGGTAATCGCCGGACGGGATTTCACCGCTGACGATCGGACCGGCGCTCCGCGCGCCGCCATTGTCAACGAGGCGTTCGTGCGCACGTTTCTCGGCGGCGCCGATCCGATCGGCCGGACGCTGAAGCACCTGCGAGGGGTCCAGGCTCAGATTGTCGGCGTCGTGGCAGATTCGGTATACGGGTCGCTGCGCGAACCGGCGCCGCCGACGTTCTACGAACCGCTCCCGCAAGCCGATCTGCCGCCCATCTCCCTCTCGAACGTCTCATTGACCGTGCGGGCTGGAGATCGGCCGGCGGCAATCGCCAGGAGCGTGACGGCTGCCATCGAACAGGTCAGCTCCGATGTCGCGCTGACAGTCTTTCCCTTGTCGGACCAGGTGAACGCGGCGCTGGCGCAGGAACGCGTCACCGCGCTCCTGGCGTCGACGTTTGGGGCTGTCGCGCTCGCCCTCGCCGGGCTCGGGGTTTACGGTGTGACCGCTTACGCGGTGGCTCGAAGACGAGCGGAGCTCGGAATCCGGCTGGCGCTCGGCGCGACACCAGCGGCCGTCGTACGGCTTGTGTTGTCGCACGTGGCGCTGATCGTCGCTATCGGCGTGATCGCAGGCGCGGCCGCGAGCGCGTGGGCGGCGCGGTTCATCGCATCCTTGCTGTACGGGTTGCCGCCACGCGACCCTGCAACGTTCATCGGCGCGGTCGCGACGCTTGCGGCTGTCTCAACCGTTGCGGCGTTCATGCCTGCGTGGCGCGCGTCGCGAATCGAACCGGCCGAGGTGCTTCGGGAGAACTGAGTCGCCTCATCTGTCAGGCATCCGGCTCGAAAGATGCATCTCAGCGGTACATGGCTCAGCTGATTCCAACTCCCGGGCCGCCGCGGTTGGATCCGCAGTCCCAGATGCTGATCGTCATCGTGGCCGTGCTGTTTCTGATCGCCGTGTTTGCGTTCTACTTCTTTGTAAAGTGACGAGGTAGTGGACGAGGTCGTCCAATCGTGATCGCGCGCAGCAGGCTCAACACGCGCGCGTCCACAGAAACAATTCAGTCCGGTACACCATCTCCACGGTTCCATCGTCGCCGCGATGCCGTGCATGCAGGTCGCGCAGCATGGCGAGGATTCGTTCGCTGTCCGGTCCGGTGAGCGGAACCGTCGAGGTGCTGCGCGCGCGGCCGAGAAGCTGCTCCTCGGTGAGCCGCTGCGCGTTGACGAACTCCTGTTGCCGCAGGTCCCGGAAGGTGACGCCGGTGACCACCGCGGGATCGAACCGCGATCGTTCGGCCGGCGCCTCGGCGCCCATGGCTTCGAGGACGCCGCGGTAGCCGAGCGTGAACGGATGCACGCGGCTGCGTCGATTCCACACAATCGCCAGCCGGCCGGCTGGCCGAAGAATTCGCGCGAACTCGCGCAGCGTAGGAGCGACGTCGAGCCAGTGGAAGGCCTGCGCCACCGTCACCAGGTCGACGGATCCGTCCGGCAGCCCTGTCGCTTCCGCGGTTCCGTCGCTCCAGACCACGCCGGGGTGAGGCGCTGCGGCCGCGCGCATCGCGGCGTTGGGCTCCACCGCCAGGACGCGCGCGCCGCGGGCGGCGACGAGCCTCGAGAGAATGCCGGTGCCCGCGGCGACGTCGGCGACCGTGCACGCCTCTGGCAGGCCCTCCAGCACTGCGTCGATCGCCGCGCCGGGATAGCCTGGCCTGTACCGGGCGTAGTCCCCGGCGCGATTGAAGAACCGGCATGTCGGGTGCTCGTTCGCCTGCATGCGCTCAGACTCCGGATCAATCGGCGCGCATGGCAATCAGGGGATCGATGCGCATCGCCCGCCGCGCCGGCAGGTAGCACGCGAGCGCGGCGACCGCGACCAGCGCCGCGATCACGGCCGCGAACGTCAACGGATCTGTCGGCTCGACTCCGTACAGGAACGATCTCATCGCGCGCGTTCCGATGGCGGCGGCGGTCGCGCCGGCGGCGACGCCGGACACGGCGAGGGCGGCTCCATCGTGCAGGACCATGCGCATCACGTCGGACCGCTGCGCGCCGAGCGCGACGCGGAGTCCGAATTCGGAGGTGCGCGCGAGCACGACGTGCGACATCGTTCCGTACAGACCGATGCAGGCCAGCAGCAGCGCGACGCCGCCGAACGCGCTGACGACGAACATCGAGAACCGCGGCTGCGCGACCGCGTTGCTGACGATGGCATCGAGCGGCGCGACGTTGGCGAGGGGAACGCCCGGATCGATGGCTGCGACGGCTTGCCGGATCGCGGCGGTCGACGCGGCCGCATCGCCCTTCGTCCGCACCGCGACGTGCAGCGTCTGCATCGACGGCCACGGCTTCTGCGTATAGGGCACGTACACCTCCGGCCCCGGCGTCTCGCGCAGCGTCGCGTGCTTGATGTCCGCGACGACGCCGACGACGGTCATGTCGACCGGCATGATCGGGATGCCGACGGCTTTGCCGATTGCGGACTGCCCCGGCCAGAAGCGCTCGGCCATCGCGCGATTGACGATGGCCACAGGCTGCGACGTCGCGATGTCGCCGGCGCCGAAATCGCGTCCCCGCAGCAGCGGCGCGCCGACGGCCGCGAAGTAGCCGGCCGACACGATCGTGTAATTGGAGAACGGACGCTCCTCGTCTCTGGTGGCCGCGCGTCCCGGGATGCGGAGCACGGTGCTTTCCGTCGGTCCGCCGAGCGGAATCGTTTCGGCAAGGCCCGACGCCTGCACGGACGGAACGCCTGCGATGCGCGGCAGCGCGGCGTCGTAGAAGCGCGCGATGCGGTCGGCGTCGGGGTAGCGCGACTGCGGCAGCGTCAGCTCGAAGGTCAGCACGTGCTCCGCCCTGGCGGCGTCGAAGCCGCCGTCCGCGCGCAGCATCCGGACGAACGTCCGGACGAGCAGGCCCGACGCGACGAGCAGGACGACCGCCAGCGCCAGCTGCGCGGCCACGAGCGTCCGGCGCAGACGGCGTCCGCGGGCGCTCGCGCCGGCGCGTGCGCCGCCTTCGTGCAGCGATCGCGAGAGCCGCGCGGTGTCGATCACGGCGACCGGCGCCAGGCCGACAAAGAGACCGGACGCCATCGACGCGGCGAGCGCAAACACGAGCACGGAGCGATCGACCACGACGTCCCGCAGCGCCGGAAGACCGGCCGGGCCGAGCTGCTTCATCAGGTCGACGCCGAACGACGCGATCAGCACGCCGGCTGCGCCGCCCGCGATGGCGAGCAGCACGCACTCGATGAACAGCTGCTGCACGAGACGGCCCGAGCTCGCACCGATCGCCGCGCGAACGGCGAGCTCGCGCGAACGGCCCATCGATCGGTTCAGGAACAGATTGGCGACGTTCGAGCAGGCGATCAGCAGCACGACGCCGACGGCTGCGAACAGGAGAACGAGCGGGCGGCGTGTGTCGCCGACGGCCTGCGTCGTGAGCGGCGTTACCCGCGAGGCGAACCAGCCCTTGCCGGCCGGGAACTCGCGATCCATGCGCTGCTCGAATGCGTCGAGATCCGCCTGCGCCTCTCTGATCGAAACGGCCGGGCGAAGCTTCCCGATCACTGCGAGCTCGGCGGGCTCGCCTCGCCGCGTCGGTCCCGGCGGCAGCGCAAGCGGCACCCACGCGTCCGGCTCCGGCGGAAACGTGAAGATGCCGGGCATGTCGGCGCTGCGCGGAAAGTCGAAGCCGGCCGGCATCACGCCGACGATCGTGTACGCGGCGCCGTTCAGATCGATCGCGCGGCCGACGGACGCTGCGTCGCCGCCGAATCGCGATTGCCACAACCGGTGGCTGAGGATGACCTCGCGCTCGCTGCCCGGTCGATCCTCTTCGGCGGTGAAGATGCGCCCGAGCGCGGGCGCCACGCCGAGCGACGGAAGGACGCCGGCCGAGACGCGGGCGACGCCGAGGCGGGTCGCGTCGCCGGCTCCCGTCAGGTTCATCCAGTCGCCAAGGAACGCGCCGAAGGATTCGAACGTCCGGGTCTCTTCCCCGAACTGCAGCACGTCGCGGCGGCTCCACGGCAGATCGCGAAAGCCGACGTCGACGCCGTGCGGCGCCTGGCGCCAGGGGAACACGATGCGTTCGGCGGCCGGAAACGGCAGCGGCTTCAGCAGCATCGTGTTGACCACGCTGAAAACCGCGGTCGTCGCGCCGATGCCGAGCGCCAGCGTCAAGAGCGCGACGCCGGTGAACGTCGGGTCTTTGACGAGCAGCCGGCACGCATACTTCACATCCTGCAGCACGGTCATCTGACTTCAGACGCCTCGGAGAGCGTTCGGGTTTCTATCATCCCTGCCGTTCGTCGATACTTCGCCGGCGGGACGCCGTACTCGCGTTTGAACGCCCGGTTGAAGGCCGACTCCGACTCGTAACCGGCCTCGGCCGCAATCTGCGCGATGCGGCGCGCACGATCGTCGACGGGGAATATCTGGAAGTCGCCGGCATCCGCGCGTGAACGGGTCAGCGTGCCGCCGGCGGCTTCCAGTTCGTGACGATGGTGATTGGCTGGCGCTCGGTGCGATCCACGTTGATGAGGAACCGGCCGTCGCGCGCGACGTCGTAGAACGCCGCCGTGCCAACGCCACGAAACGTCTCGAGATTGACCGGCGCACGGAAGAGTTTCTTCTCGACGCCGAACGTGACGGTGCTGCCCTGCACCGCGACGGGAACGACTGTCATGTCGGCATCGAGGGACAGGAAATAGAGCTGCGTGCCGTCGGCTGACCAGCGCGGCATGACGCCGCCGTGAGCCGACACCTGCGTCCCGCTCTTCGTTTCGTCGAGCCGTTTGAGCCAGATCTCCGATTGCCCGGATTCGGTGGAGGCGTAGGCGATCCATTCACCGCCGGGCCGGAACTGGCCCTGGGACTCCTGCGCCGCCGATCGCGCAATCGGCACATCGTCGCCGCCGTGAAGAGGATGCATCCAGAGATCCCAGCCGCTCTGGTCGTTGAACATCGCGACCAGGAGGCGGCCATCTGCGGACACATCAAGCGGAATCGTCAGGGTGGGTCTGGTGAACACCTGCGTCGCCGCTTCGTCGCTGTCGACCGTCTTCAGGCTGATGACTCCACGGTTGCCCACGAACGCCGCCCGTCCGTCGGGGGACCAGATCTGCATGGCACCTGGCGCGAGCTTCGTCTCGCGGCCGGTCTGCAGATCAATCGTGGCGACATCGCCGTCCCGCGTGATCGCCACCCGACGGCCGTCCGGCGACAACGCGACGCCGGAATTGATCTTCACGCCAGGGACGCTGACCTCCGCCATCGGCGAGCCATGGCTGTCGAACCATTGCAACTGACCGACGAAAGACGGCTCCCTGCGATACGCCAGCACTCCCGGCCGCCACGAGAATCCGCCGCCGCCATAGAGGCCCGGCCTCACGTCCGGCACCACGGGCATGGGGCCTCCGGCAAGCTGCCACCCCCCGGCTTGCACGGAGTGCACGACCAGCCCCACGTTCCGCCTGAAGAACATCACGCGGTCGTCTGACAGCTGCAGCGTTTGAGAAAGCCCGTCTCCAAGGCGCACCGTGCGCCCTCCATC
>DASQHH010000828.1:0-1688 GCA_035632195.1 Vicinamibacterales bacterium | reverse complement strand
ACTGATGATCGTGCCACTGCTGGCGCTCCACGGCGGCTAGGCTGGAAAACCGGGACGTACCACGTTTTCGCGCGCTGGCGGCGGCGCTCGTCGCCGGTGCGCTGCTGATCCCGGTCACCGCGGCGCTCGCTGCGGCTCCGTCACCGGGCGCTGCGTCACCGGCGGCTCCGTTACCCGAGGCTTCGACCGGTCGCGTCGAACGCACCGCAGTCGCGGCGCGGCATTTCATCGTCGCGACGGCGAACCCCCTGGCGACCGCGACGGCGTACCGGATTGTCGCGGCGGGAGGCAGTGCCGCCGACGCCGTCGTCGCCGCGCAACTCGTGCTCGGGCTCGTCGAGCCGCAATCATCGGGTCTCGGCGGCGGCGCGTTCCTGCTCTATCACGATGCTGGAAGCGGCCGCGCGGTCGCGTTCGACGGTCGCGAGACAGCGCCGCTCGCGGCCACGCCGCAGCGCTTTCTCGACGCGAACGGGCATCCGCTCGAGTTCTACGACGCAGTGGTCGGCGGTCGCTCGGTGGGCGTGCCCGGAACGCTGCGCCTCCTCGAAGTCGTTCATAAGAGGTACGGGCGGCTGCCGTGGCGAGAGCTCTTCGGAAGCGCGATCGACCTCGCGACGAACGGGTTTCCGGTGTCGCCGCGGCTGCACGGACTGATCGCCGAGGAAACCCACTTCATCCAGGCGCGCGCACGAGGCTACTTCCTCGCCGCAGACGGAACGGCGCGTCCGGTCGGATACGTGTTGAAGAACCCGGCGTACGCGGCGACGCTGCGGACACTCGCGCGTCAAGGCGCCGCCGCGTTCTACTCGGGTCCGATCGCAGCCGACATCGTCGCCACCGTCGATCACGCGCCGCGCCACCCCGGCGACCTCACGCTGCGCGACCTCGCGCGTTATCGCGTGATCGTCCGTCGCCCGGTCTGCGATCGCTATCACGGCTTTCGTATCTGCGGCATGCCGCCGCCGTCGTCTGGCGGCATCGCGGACCTGCAGATTCTGAAGATGCTCGAGCCGTACGACGTCGCGTCGATGGGTGTCGAATCGTTCTGGAGCGTGCATTTCATTTCCGAAGCCGAACGGCTCGCCTTCGCCGACCGCGACGCGTGGATCGCCGATCCGGCATTCGAGGCTGCCCCGCCGGGGCTCCTCGACGGCCGCTATCTGCACGAGCGCTCGCGGCTGATTCGCGCGACGCGCACGCTTGGCCACGCGCTCCCCGGTGACCCGCGCCATCGCCTCGCGCTGCCGCACGCGCTCGCGGTAGCGCCGGAAGGGGCGGCCGAGTTTCCGTCGACGTCGCACCTCGTAATCGTCGATCGTTACGGCAACGCGGCGACGATGACGACGACGATCGAGGCCGCATTCGGAAGCCGCCTGATGACCGCGAGCGGCTTTCTCCTCAACAACGAGCTTACCGATTTCTCGTTCGCTCCGACGAAGGACGGGAAGCCGGTCGTCAATCGCGTCGAGCCGGGCAAGCGCCCGCGCTCGTCGATGGCGCCGACGATCGTCTACGATCGGCACGGTCGCCTGGTCGTGCTCGCAGGCTCGGCAGGCGGAAGCCTCATCATCAACGATGTTGTGAAGACGCTGATTGCGATGCTCGACTGGGGGCTCGATCCGCAGGCTGCCGTCGCGCTGCCGAACTTCGGCAGCCGCAATGGCCCGACCGAGCTCGAGCGCGGT
>DASQHH010000827.1:0-1701 GCA_035632195.1 Vicinamibacterales bacterium | reverse complement strand
TCCTCGCCGACGCCGGCCGTCGGCAGCAGCCTTCCGAGCTGCTCGAGGTTGGGCCGCTCGCGAGCGACGATGGCGCCGTACGGCCGGGTGTCCTGCTCGTGGATCACCGGCTCGAAGCAGCGCACGAGCTCCGCCGATATTTCGTCCTCGAGTCCGGACAGATAGCGCGGATTGATCGAGCCGCGCCGCTGCAGCTCCGCCCAGGCGAGTGTCGCGGTGTCCACGGAGGGGCCGAATTATACCGTCCGGAACATCTCCGGCTCACCAAGCCTGTTTGAGCATGCAAGACGAGCCGGCTGCTCAGGCGTCTTCATCGCTGGCATTGCGGCGGAGGAGGTCCTGAAACGCTTCCTTCGAATGGGTGAAAAAGAGCTTTGTCCGACCTCGCAATGCATCCCGCGACGTAAGGCGCTCGTCCCGCTGACGGCGGCCGGCGAAGAGGCGGAGCAAAGGGTTTTTCACGAGGCTGAAGTCGTACTCCACATCAATGGTGTCTGGCGCGTGAAGGCAGATCTGCATGTACGATCCGTCAGGCCGTACGAAGCCAAACATCGTCTCCGACAGCGCCTCCTCGCCCGTCTCGTAGTGTGGTTGAAGCCGACCAAAGTACTCGTCGATGATCGCGTACGCGCGATCGAGGTCGAGAGGTCCGTGCTCGACGGTTCGAAGGTCTGCGTCGAGAGAATACCAACGGATGGGCAATCGGCAATCCGAAAGGTTCTACGCGTATTCGGCAATCGGCGGGCACGAGCACATCAGGTTGCGGTCGCCGTACGGGTTGTCAATCCGTCCGACGGCCGGCCAGTGCTTGTGCGCGCGGACGAACGGCAGCGGAAACGCCGCTTGCTCGCGCGAGTACGGATGCGTCCACTCGTCGCCCGCGACGGCGGACGCGGTGTGCGGCGCGTTCTTCAGCACGTTGTCGGTGCGGTCCGCTTTGCCGTCGATGACCGATTGAATCTCGCCGCGGATGGCAATCATCGCCTCGCAGAAGCGATCGAGCTCGTCCTTCGACTCGCTCTCCGTCGGTTCGACCATCAGCGTCCCGGCAACGGGAAACGACACGGTCGGCGCGTGGAAACCGTAGTCCATGAGCCGCTTGGCGACATCGGTCTCGTCGATGCCGCTGGCGTTCTTCAGCGGACGCAGGTCGAAGATCATCTCGTGGGCCACGCGTCCGTTCTTGCGCGTGTAGAGGACGGGATAGTGCTTCTCGAGACGGGACTTGATGTAGTTCGCGTTCAGAATGGCGTAGCGCGTGGCATCGGTCATCCCGTCCCTGCCGAGCATCTTCATGTACGCGTACGAAATCAGCAGGATGCTTGCGCTGCCCCATGGCGCCGCCGACAGCGCATGAATCGCGTGCGCGCCGCCGGTCCTGACCACGGGATGGCCCGGCAGATAGGGCGCGAGATGCGCCGCTACGCCGATCGGCCCCATGCCCGGGCCGCCCCCGCCGTGCGGGATGCTGAACGTCTTGTGCAGGTTGATGTGGCAGACGTCGGCGCCGATTGCCGCCGGGCTGGTCAATCCGACCTGCGCGTTCATGTTCGCGCCGTCCATGTACACCTGCCCGCCGTTGTCGTGAACGATCGCGCAGACGTCCTGGATCGTCTCCTCGAACACGCCGTGCGTGGACGGATACGTCACCATCAGCGCGGCGAGACGATCCTTGTGCTCCTGCGCCTTCATCCGCAGATC
>DASQHH010000826.1:0-4181 GCA_035632195.1 Vicinamibacterales bacterium | reverse complement strand
CGACAACCGGTATTCGGCGGGGGTCATGCCGGTGTACCGCTTGAACGAGCGCGAGAAGTGACTCTGATCGCAGAAGCCGGCGGCGGCGGCGATCGCGCTGAGACTGGCGGGCCCGCCGAGCTCCCGGCGCGCGAACTCGATCCGCAGCTGCCGCACGTAGCCTCCCAACGTCGTCTGATAGCAGCGTCGAAACGTCCGGGCGAGATGGACCGGGTGGACGCCGACGCGCTCCGCCACCGACGTGAGGGGCAGCGGATGCGCGAAATGCAGCTCGACGAGCGCCCGCGCCTGCTGCAGCCACATCGGGACGACCCGTGCGGCACGCTCGGCCGCGCGCGTGACGCGCCGCGACATCTCCGCAAGGACGCCAAGCGCCAGACTCTGAATCGCGAGCCGCGAGACTTCGTCGCGGAGACGGAACTCGCCGTGCAGCCGGTGCGCGAGGTGCACCGCGAGTCCCCCGCGAAAAGCGGCCGACTTCGCCAGCACGGGCGCTTCGTCGCGCACGCGCGCGAGCCATGCCGGTTCGATGTCCACCACGAGGCAGGTCGCGCCGCTCGAGCCGATGGCGTACGCGTGAGGCTCCTCTGCCCTTCGAAACAACAGCGTCGACGGCCCGAACGTCGACGAATCCTGGCCGCGGATCTCGGTCACGCTGCCGGACAGCACCAGCACCAGCCGCGCGTGCGCATGAATGTGCCGGGGCACGCGCAAGCCCGCCTCGTACTCCACTTCCGCGAGCTCGAGCCCGGGCACACGGCGCCAACGCAGGATGGTGCCGCGCGTGAAGTTCTTCGGTGCGCTGATCAAGGGATTCTTCGTGTCTTCGTGGCTTTTATTGCTGCGTCGCCGGCCGTTCCGGCGGCGCGTGCATCTGGTACTCGTGCGGCGGCTCCGCGCCGAGCAGATTCTTTACGAAGTAATCCCAGCGCCGCCGCACCATGTACGGCTCGTTGCCGAACCCGTGCCCCCGGTTCGGAAGCATCAGCAGGTCGAAGTCCTTGTTCGCCTTGATCAGCTCATTGACGACGAGCAGCGTGTTGTTCGGCGGGACGTTCGTATCCATCGTGCCGTGCGCGAGCAGCAGCTTGCCCTTCAGGTTCTTCGCGACCAGCTCATTTGCCTGGTTGTCGTAGTTCGTGGTGCCGTCAGGGTTCGTCTTCAGCAGGCCCTGCCACTTCTCCGCCCAGTCGTCCTCGTAGTCGCGGTTGTCGTGATTGCCCGCCTCGGAGATGCCCACCTTGAAGAAGTCCGGATACCGGAACATCGCGTCCGCCGTGGCGTAGCCGCCGCCGGAATGGCCGTAGATGCCGGCGCGATCGATGTCGATCCATGCATAGCGCTTCGCCAGCTCCTTCATCCCGGCGACCTGATCGGGCAGCGTGTTGTCGCCCATGTTGCCGTAATACGCCTCGTGAAACTTCTTCGACCGCCACGGAGTTCCCATCCCGTCGATTTCGACGACGACGAAGCCGAGCTCGGCGAGCGCCTGGGCGTCGCCGCGGGCGGGATTGAAGCTGCGTCCGCCGACCGAGCCCGTCTGCGGCCCGGGATAGATGTGATTGACGATCGGATATTTCTGCGACGGATCGAGATCGGTCGGCTTGTACAGCAGGCCGTAGAGATCCGTGACACCGTCGCGCGCTTTCACCGTAATCGGCTGAGGCGGTTTCCAACCGGCTGCCACGAGCTTCGACACGTCGGCCTTCTCGAGCACGAGCTCGGTCGCGCCCGTGTTGTCCTTCAGCTGCGCCACGGGCGGAACGTCCGGTTTCGAGTAGACGTCCACGAAGTACTTGCCCGACGGCGACAGCGAAATGTCGTGGTCGGCGTCTTCCGGAGTGAGCAGCTTCCAGTTCTTGCCGTCCATGCCGACCCGATAGAAATGGCGGAAGTACGGATCGCCCTTCTCGAAGCCGACGCCGACGAAGTACAGCACGCGGTTCTCTTCGTCGACGCGCAGCAGCTGCGTGACGTTCCCTTCGCCGTGTGTGATCTGCAGCTTCTCGCGTCCGGTCGTCGCGTCGTGCAGATACAGATGGCCCCAGTTGTCGCGGTCGGAGAACCAGATGGCTTCGTTCGTCTTCGGCAGGTACTTCCAGTTCACGTGTCCGTTGCCGGATTCGTAGAACGTTTCGGACTTCTCCTCCAGCACCTCGCGGATTGCGCCGGTCGCGGTGTCCGCCACACGCAGCTGCTCGCGCCGGTGGTCCCGCGCGGTCGACACGAACGCCACCGTCGACCCGTCCGGCGCCCACTGCACGTCGTCCCACGTCTGCCCGCACGCGACGTCATCGCACAGCGTTGAGCGATGCTGGTCGGGCGGCATCTTGAACGGCACGATTGCCGGCTTGTCCACGTCGATGACGACGCGCTCGATCATCGAGACGTCTTTGTCGCCGGGGAGCGGGTACTTCCAGGCCTCCAGGTGCGGGTGGCCGACTCTCGTGTCGACGAGATACATCTCGCCGTCCGCGCGCTGGTCCTGCCTGAACGTCGCGACCTTCTTCGAGTCGGGCGACCAGGAAACGATCGGACGGTCGCTTTTCTGCCAGCCGGCGTTGTCGGTGGCGTAGCCGTAGTCCTTCACACCATCGGTCGTCAGCTGCGTTTCCCTGCCGGTCGCGACGTCGCGGACCCACAAGTTCCAGTCGCGCACGAACACCGTCTTGCTGCGGTCCGGCGAAGGGGCGTCGCGGCGGCTGCCGCGGCCCCGGCCGCCGGCGGCGTCGGCGTTGCGTTCGTTGCATTCCGGCAGCGTGCAGCGCGTTTTCGTTCCCGCTGCCGGATCGACCAGGAAGAACGCGGGCCCCGTCTCGGTCGTCGTGCGGTACCAGAACTTGCCGTCCGGCATCCAGCTCGCACGGACGCCGCTGTGGAACACGAGCGGCGTGACGTTGTAGGTCATGAACTTCTCGGCGCGCGCGTAGTCCGCGCCGGTGAAAACGCGCGGCGCGGCCCGCTGAGCCGAGAGCGCCGAGGAAAGAAGAAACAGGACAGACGCGCCGAGAATCAACCGCTTCATGGCGAGGATGATACTGCGGTGCGACCGCTCGACATGCCGTCCGGGATGGCCGGCCTGCTGGGCCGTCCTCAAAAAGCCACAAAGTCCGCCGCCGAGCTCGAGTGGCGCGTTTTTCCTAAGAAAAGAGGCCACTGTGGTTGGCATGGAGCCTGAAGCCGTTACTGGCGTCGGACCGAGATGACGGTCGACATCGGAAGGATCGAATATGAAGCTCCACCTCGTGAATCTGACCGCCGCCACGCTGACCGCAGTCGCCCTGGCGGCACCCGTCAGCGCCCAGGATCGCGGACGTCACGGGTCAGAGGGCAGCAGCCGCGGGCAAGCCGTACAGCGCGCCGAACCGAGGCGCGACGCCGCGCCTGCGCCGCGTCGCGAAGCTGCGCCGAGCATGGCCCAGGCGCCGCGCTTCGCGCCGAGGGCAGAAGTCGCCCCTCGCGTCTCGCCGAGAGTGGAAGTCGTCGCCCCGAGGGTCGCGCCGCGGGCCGAAGTCGTCGCGCCGCGGATGGCTCCGCACGTCGATGGGTACGCGGTCCCGCGCGGCACCGTTCGCCCGAACTATAACTATCGCCGGTACGGCTACTCGTATCCGGTCTACCGGCCATACGTGTTCCGGCCGCACTTCCGGCTCGGCATCGGACTGTTCGTCGGATACCCGGTCGATTACACGTATGAATATCCGTACCCGGTTGACGTCTACGGATACGGCGCGCCGGCCGCGCCCGTGGTCGTGCAGCCGAACTCGCCGTACTACGGCGGCATCGCGCTCGAAATCACCCCGCCTGACGGTGCGGTCTACGTGGACGGCAATTACGTCGGTGTCGTGAGCCAGTTCGACGGCAGCCAGCAGCCGCTGACGCTGAAGAGCGGCACGCACCACATTCAGATTACGGCGCCCGGCTACGAGCCGCTCTCATTCGATGTGCAGGTCCAGGCTGGGCAGGTCATCCCGTACCAGGGCGCGATGCAGTCGTACTAACGCATGTGGCGAACGCACAAGGGCGCCGCTGCTCACCGAGGGTGCTTCAAGGGCTGAGGGCTGAAAGGCTCTCAGCCCTTTTGTTTTGAACAGGATAAGAGAGCTCGCGATCGCTGCCTGAGGGCAGGCGATCGATGCCTGAAAGGTCGCGGACGACCGTTGGGAGCAGGCGATCGACGC
>DASQHH010000825.1:0-10927 GCA_035632195.1 Vicinamibacterales bacterium | reverse complement strand
ACAGGTAGCCCATCGCGCTCCCCGTGCAGAGCGCGCCGAACGAGCCGTCGTTATTCGCGGAGCAGGTGGTGTCGGTCTTCGGAGTGGCGGGCAGCTGCCAGTCGGAGTGGCCGAGATAGCCGCGGCCGCCTTCGAAGCGATTCAGGGCATCGACCCACTTCAGCGCGGTGTCCCAGTCCATCGTCCCATTGGGATTGATGCCGGCGACGCTCATCGCCGCGCGTACTTCCGGATCTCCAGCGAGATTCGCGTCCGCCAGCCAGCAGAGCCCCTGGCCCGCGTCGTACACGACCCCAGCGTCATCCCCGTCCACTTCCACGCACGGATTGCTACGCCCGTGGTCGTCGTCCTGAGCTCGAGCGATGCCGGCGCCGGAGAGGAAAGACACGAGAGTGGCGGTGAACACGATCGTCCGGGCGGCGCTTCGAATCGTCATCGGATCGACTCCTTGGCGAGAGTGTCGTGTCGGAAACCTCAGCGATTCAACCGGAATCGCGGCCCTTACGATAATTTGATTGCGCTCAACGATGCGGACCATTCGGCGCAGGGATTCGAGACACGTCTCGTCTATTCACGAGTGACGGTGCGGCAGCCAGTGGACGAGGACCTCGGATTCGACTGCTTTGAACTCGGGATCCCCCGTCATCACGCGCGCATGGCTTCGGCGGGCGAGCGCGATGCTGAATGCGTCTGCGTACGAGACGGGGAATTGCGCTTTGAAATGTGCGGCGTCAAAGACCAGCGGGCGATCCGCGGGCATCACCCGAACCGGCAGCTGGTCGATGATTCCGACGGCGCGCTGTGCCTGATGGAATCCCTGCTCGCGCTCGACAATGTACAGACACTCACCGTAGGCAATCAGTGACAGTAGTACGACAGCCCGTTTTCGTCTGGCCGCGCGGAGAATCTGCCTGACGTGCTGCGCAGCCGGCGCGCCATCCAGATACGCCAGCAACGCCCACGTGTCGAGGACGACGACGTTACCGGCGCGGTCTCGCACGGCGCCGCTCCCGGGTTCGCACCTGGCGTAAACGCCGCAGCAATGACCGGCCGCGGACGCGCAACGCGCCGGTCGCTTCAGTTACGGGATTGCGCAGCACAGGTACCAGGCCGACCACGCCGCCGTAGTCCACGACGTGAACGCGGTCGCCCGAGTGCCAGTGGTACTTGTTCCGGAGCTCGACCGGGATCACGACCCAGCCCTTTTGCGAGACGGTCACAACGTCCATGTTTTGTTCCGTTATACTTCGCAGCTACAAAGTATAACCCGACGTCATGACCGCCCGCCTTTTGGTCCGCCAGCGCCGCGCAACCGGTCGTTCATCAGGAACATCCGGCAGGCGCCCTGCGAGATGCCTCCTATCCCGCCTGCGGCTTTCCCGGTCGAACGTGAATCCGACCACGCGCTCGGCTGAAGCCTCGCGCTCCGGCAGCGGCGCTCGGCTGAAGCCTCGCGCTCCGGCAGGGCGCCCGGCCGAAGCCTCGCGCTCCGGGTCGCGCTCTGAGCTATCGCTCGCTGCCCGGCGTGCGCTTCTCGTACGCCGGCTGCGCCGGCGCCTTCGGCGCCGCCGCAATCCGCTTGTTGATCTCGTCGATGGCGCGCTGCAGCTGCGGATCGACGCCCTTGGCGATCTGCGACGGGTCGTCTTCCACGGCGATGTCGGGATCGACGCCGTGTCCTTCCGCGAACCACGTGCCTTTGGGGTCGTACATCCGGAACGTCGGCACCGTGACGCTGCCGCCGTCGACGAGCTGCGGCGCGCCGCTGATGCCGATGAGCCCGCCCCACGTGCGCGTGCCGATCAGCGGACCCAACCCCGCTTCGCGGAAGTAGAACGGGAACGCGTCGCCGCCCGATCCGCTCCAGCCGTTGATGAGCATCACCTTCGGCCCGCGCGCCGCCACCGGCGGCCACTGCTGCGCCGGCGCGTCGCGCACCGCCCAGTAGGACAGAATCGGGCGATTCAACAGCTCGATGAAGCGATCGGGAATCTGCCCGCCGCTGTTCCAGCGCTCGTCGATGACGAGCCCTTCCTTCTTCCACTGCGCCATGAACTGCCGCATCAGCTCGTTCTGCGCATCCGTGCCGGTGCTCTGCACGTAGATGTAGCCGGCCCTGCCGTTGGTGGCCTTGTCGACGATCTGCCGGCGCTCTTCGATCCACGCGCGGAACCGAAGCTCGATCTCGCTGTTCAGACACGTGACGACGACCTGCCGCGACCCTTCGGTTGACGGCGATCCGTTCACGGTGAGGACCACGGTCTTCTGGCCGAGGTCTTCGAACGCGGCCCACGGATCCGCCTTGACGTCGAGCGGCCGTCCGTTGACGGCGAGCACGTATTCGCCTTCTTTGACGTCGACGCCCGGCTCGTCGAGCGGCGATCGCACCCTCGTGTCCCACGGTCCGCCGCGGATGATCTTCTTGATCCGGTAGGCGCCGTTCGCCGGCTCCCAGTCCACGCCGAGCATGCCGATGGATCGCGACGGCCCCTGCTCCATGTCGCCTCCGCCGTGATACGTGTGCGAGGCGTTCAGCTCGCCGAGGAACTCGCCGATGATCCAGTCCACGTCCCACCGCGTCACCGCATCGTCGAGCAGCGTCGCGTAGCGCTCTTTCATCCCGTTCCAGTTGACGCCGTGCATGCCGGGGTCGTAGAAGAAGTCGCGCTCGAAGCGGAACGTGTCCATGAAGATCTGCTTCCACTCGCCGCGCGGGTCGACTGGACCCTCGATCGCCGCCGTGTCGATCGGCTTCTCGAACTTCTGCTTCTCCTTGACGTCGACGATGGCGTACTTGACGTTACTGGGATCTTTCCCACTCGTGACGAGGAGCTTCTTGCCGTCGAACGTCAACTCCATCGCGTCCGCGTCGTCGAGAATCGTCTTTTCCTCGCGCTCCTCGAAGTCGAAGTACACGATCGGGCTCTGCTCGTCGTGCGTGCCGGCGCGCGGCGTCCGGCGGTAGATCAGCTTGCCCTTGACGGCTTCGAGGTCGGGGTAGGAACCCGACTTCGGCGGCAGGACGACGGCCCGGGTTTCGAAGCCCTCGAGGTCGATGTCGACGGGCGCCGGCGCCTTCTTGTCGTCGGTCTTTCGCTCGGCTGAAGCCTCGCGCTCCTTCTGATCTGAAGCCTCGTGCTCCTTCTTGTCCGTGTCGAGCGCCGGATTCTCGGCGTCGTTCCGCGCCGCGAGCGGGCTCTTCACGTCCTTCCGCAGCGGCACTGCGACGATGCGCGTCGGGTTGGCGTAGGTCCAGCTGGTGTCGAACGACCCGTAGACCGGATCGAACGCGCGATCCGACGCGTAGAACAGATACTTGCCCTCCGGGTCGAACGCCGGCGTCGTGTCGTTCAGGTAGCCGCTGGTCACCTGCGTCAGCTTCGAGCTCTTCGTGTCGTACAGAAAGATCGCGTTGTTGCTCGTGCCGGCGGGGCGCGCGTAGGCGATCCAGCGCGAGTCGGGCGACCAGCGGAACCGGAACGCCTGCAGCGCACCGTCCGCAATCCAGTCGGGACTCTTGTCGATGTCCGTCACCTTGCCGGTCCCATCGTCGTAGACATGGATGCGCATCGCCTGATCGACGAAGGCGATCTTCTTGTTGTCCGGCGACCAGTGCGGGGGATAGCGGAAGCCAGCGCCGAGCGCCGTCACTTTGCGCTCCGTGCCGGCGCCGTCGGCCGGGCGGAGCGTCAGCTCGTACTCGCCGCTGCGGTCGCTCCAGTAGGCGAGCGTCTTGCCGTCCGGCGACCAGCGGGGAAAACGGTCCGCGACGCCTGACGAGCGCGTGACGTTGATCGCGGCGCCGTGCTCGGCCGGCAGCGTGACGACGTCCCCGCGCGCCTCGAAGGCGACGCGCTTGCCGGTCGGCGACACGCTCGCGTAGTTGATCTCCTTGTCCGCCTTCTTCGTCGTCGCGCGAAGGGTGCTCTCGTCCGTCACCACTTTGATCGGGACTTCGGTCACCTTTTCGCCGGGAAGGCTCAAGAGATAAATGCGGCCGCCCTTCTGGAACACGATCGAGTCCGGGCCGATCGACGGGAACGTAATGTCGAAGTCGTTGTACTGCGTCACCTGGCGGACGGCGCCGGTGCCAAGGTCCTCGGCCCAGATGTTGTTGCGCTGCTCCGAGCCGCGGTCCGAGATGAAGTAGATGGTGTTGCGAAACCACATCGGCTGCGCGTCGTTCGCCGGATTGTTGGTGATGTTGCGAGCGGCCATCGTCTTCAGGTCGAACACCCAGATGTCCGGCGCCCAGCCGCCGCGGTAGCGCTTCCAGTTGCGGAAGTCCTGCGACATCGGCATGTAGGCGAAGCGCGCGCCGTCGGAGGAGAAGGCGCCGAACTCGCCGTACGGGATCGGCAGCTTCTCGGGCATGCCGCCGTCGACACCGACGAGATAGAACTGGTTGTAGCGCTGGCGTCCGCTCTCGCGGCCCGACGCGAACAGCACGCGCTTGCCGTCGGGATGCCAGCCGACGACGCGGTCCGCCATCGGGTGATGCGTCAGCCGGACCGGCGTGCCGCCGGCAGTCGGGACGACGTACACGTCCGTGTTGCCGTCGTAGTCGGCGCTGTAGGCGAGCTTGCTGCCATCGGGGGAGAAGCGCGGAAACGATTCTTCGCCGAGCGGCGAGCTCAGTCGGACGGCGGTGCCGCCGGCTTTCGGGACGAGCCAGATGTCGCCGGCGTATACGAATGCGATCTTGTCCGCGGAGACCGCGGGTTCGCGGAACATGCGGGCGTCGACCTGCGCGACGGCGGGTGTGGCTGCCGCAAGAAGCAAGAGGATCGTGAAGTTTCGAAACATGGACTTCATTTTAGTCAGTCGTTCCCCGCGGCCGTGGTAGAGTTGCGGCTCATTTTCCAGGGACAGCCGTTCACCAACCGAGGAGGGACCATGAACGTTCGGCATCGTTCGGGGAGGGTCTCCAGGCGGCGGTTCATCCAGGCAGGAACGGGGGTCGCGACCGGCGCGGCGCTGGCCTCCGGGTTGTTTCGCCCGCAGCGCGTCATCGCAGCATCCGACGATCCTCTCCCGATTCCAGGAGGATCGCCCGCGCTCGGCGGCTTCCACATATTCGGGCCGACGCCGGACGGCAGTCTGGACCCGATCGACGCCGAGCCGTGCCCCATTACCAACGTCAACGGCGTCGTCGCTCTCGCCTACGTCGACGGAACGGTGACCAGAACCAACATCCGGACCGGTGAATCGTTGGAAATGCCGTTCATTGCGTCGGACATGCGCTTCATGCAGGGCGTGTATCGCGGCGTCGACGGCCGGCCCCGCCAGGGGACCTTCGGATTCATTTGAATCGACGTCTACGACCCCGTTTCGGGGTCGCAGGTGGTGGACCTCAATCCAGGCATCGCGCCGAGCGGGCTGTTCTGGACCACACGACTGGCGGAATCGAACGTGAGCGGGGTCAATCCGGGCGCAGGCAACGCCGTCTACAGGGCGAACGACGTCCGCGTCTTCGACTTCCACGACATCGGCAACGCGCTGTTCGGCGGCGGTCCGGCGCAGACGCCGGCGATCGTGTCATTCGAAGTGCGCTGGTCGGGCGTTCAGGATCGCGTGCACATCAACAATCCGGCCGATGGATTTGCCGGCGAGTACGTCCGGGGATCGGCGCAGATGGCGTGGACGGCGACCGTCGGGGAGCTTCAGTACGTGTCGGGCCCCATGTCGGCGTCGTCGAGCGAGTTCGCCGAGCTGGGTACCGAACGCAATGGCGCGTTCTACCCGCACCCGTAGGCGCTCGTGCGATTACGTTCCTTAAGCGTTATTGCAGGCGGTACGTTCTGAGATAGGACCGCGTCCCGTCGTCCACGACCGTCGCCATGATGCCGCTGCCCGCGGCGACGGCGGCGGTCCTGCGGCGGCCGTCGGCGCGAACGCGCCACGCGCGACGGGCGCCTGCATCGATCACGACGGCGTCGCCATTGAGATTCGCCGCGAGCCGGCCGTTGCCCTCGTCTCGCACGGAGGAGAGGCGTCCGTCGAACGTCGTTTTCGCGTCGAGCCGCAGGGCCGCCAGGTCCAGGCTGAAGATCGTCGTCTGCCCGGTGTCGGACGCGATGCACGACGGGATGCCGTCGGCCACCTGAAAGGACCTGCAGTCGACGCTCAGTCCTGAGGTGCCCAGGACGCGTTCGCCCTCGTCGCCCACGATCCAGTAGTCCGACTCGAGTCTGGTGGATGCCGTCGGCGCCAGCAGGGCGATGGCGTACGCGAACCGATTCGCGTGGTATCGCGTCCGGCGCATCAGCACGCGATCGCGCGTGGCGGCGACGGGCTGAACCCATCCGGCGTCGGCGGGCCCGCCGGATGCGCTCCGCCACCGCCGGACGCCGTCGGCGGCATCCGCGCGTGCGAGCGATCCTTCGACGCGGGCGACGTCGCCGCCGCTCGTCAACCCCAGGACGCTCCACCGGCCTGCGGTCGCGTTGACGGAGACTTGCGCTGCACGCATGTGCTCGAGGCGCCGCTCCCAGACGACTTTGCGGTCCGCGTCGGCGCGCACGACCCGCAGGACGAGCACGTCCCGTTTGCGGGTCACCGTCATCAGCTGCGCGTCGTCGATGAAATACAGATCGTCGCATTCGATGTCGGCAAACGGCCCGGCGGCCGGTCCGACCCGGAACGTCTGCGGACGGTCATCGTCGTCATCGTCGTCGGTGATGGCGACGAAGCGCGCGTTCGGCGACATCCGAAGCGTCGACGCCTGTAACGGCAGGACGACTTCTGATTCCGGGCCGCCTCTGACCTCTGTCATCTGCAGACCCGGCCCGCGACCGATGAACCGATCGCCGCCGGACGACTCGAGAAACGCGCTCGAGCCGGCGGCGAACACGAAGATCCCAGCCAGCAGGATCGGTGCGGCGGCGCGACGGAGGGAACGGCGCGGCATCGACGCCAGCGCGGCGGCGAGGGCGGCCGGCAGCACGGTAGCGGACGGAAGCGCCGCGGCCATCTGATGGAAGCGGACCACTCCGCCTCCGCCGGCAAACAGCATGGCCCACGCTGCGACCGTCGAGAGCGACAGCACCACGAGCGCCTTCGATGCGGACGGCGCCGCGTCCTTGCGGGCGCCCCAGGCGAACGCCAGAAGGGCGCAGCCGCAGACGCCGATCGTGAAAGCCCACCACGTCCAGCCGGGCACCGACATGAGCCCGTCGCGCCACACGAGCAGCGCGGTGGCCACGGCGGCCGTTCCCGCGCCGGCAACGAGCGGCGCCGACGGCTGGACGACTGCGAGAACGATCGGCACGATGATCGCGAGCTGGCCCGCCGGCAGTGCCAGCGCGCCTGTGACGAGCGCGACCATGCGGACGATGGCCGCGTTGACTGCCGGCGGGGCGGGTCCGTCCGCGAGCTGCCCGTCGACGATGTCGAGCGCGCGCTGCGCTCGGGGAACGTCCGCCGGATCGAGTGCAAACGTCCACCGTTGCCCGCCGCGATCGACGGCGACCAGTCGGGCCGCGGCCGCGCGCGCTGCCCCCTGCGGGGCAACGACGCGCAGCTCCGTCAAACGGCGATAACTCACGCCGTGCGAGAGCTCTGCTTCGCTCCACTGGAGCCGATCCCGATCGAGCGTGACCGACACGGGCCCGCAGATGAATGTCTCGGGCTCCCCCAGCGCCGGCGTCGATCGGCCGGCCGCGTCGCGGATTGCCTGGATGCGCCGCGCGAGGCTCGGGTGCGAGGCGTGGCGTTCGAAGCGCCCCTCCCACCGCCGCGGCAGCCGCGCCATCTCGTGCAGCTTGATCAAGGCTCGCATCAGCGCGTCTGCGTCGCCGGTCAGCTCCACGGCGCGGGCATCGCTCTCCGTTTCGTGCTTCTGCCGCGACCTCACTCGCAGCGCCTGAAACGCCAGCACGGCGACCGCCCACCAGACGAAAAGGTACGAGCGAGCGACGTCAGGAGCGCCGATCCTGACGACCGGTTCGAGCAGGACCGCTGCAGCGATGAGCGCGCACCTGGCGGCATACAGCCCGCGGAGGCGGCGGCCGCTGTAATGCTCGATGTGCGCGAGCTCGTGTCCGCACACGGCGACGATCTCGTCGCGATCGAATCGCTCGACGAGCGTGCTGGTCATCACGACCGCGGGACCGCGCCGGGACGGCAGCGCGACGGCGTTGACCATCACGCCGCCGCCGGTCGGCGCGATCTCGAACCGCGGCGACACGCGGCTCTGTCCGACCAGACGCGCGATGGATGCCGTCAGCGGCGGGTCGTCGATGGGCTTGGTGCGAAGCGTGAAACGGACGAAGTCCGTGTGGCGATCGTTCCACAGAAGCAGCAGGGCAGCGACGAACACGGCGGCGATCCAGTCCGCACGCCCGGCGAGCCCCACCAGTTCGGGCGTCCATAACAACGCGATCCAGAATCCGAAGAACGCCACGATCAGCCGCGTGAAGAACCACAGGTAGGCGGGCAGACTCCAGCTTTCCTGATGCAGTACTCTCCGCAACGGATACGCGGCTGCAGCGCGCATGACGATCGCCAGCACGAGCAGCCAGACCGCTTCGTCCGGGCCGAGGACGAAGCACAGGACCCAGACCAGCACCATCGCCGATCGGGCGCGCGCTCGCGCGGCGAACAGGCGCTCGGACAGCAGCGGATCGGCGGGATTACGCGCGAGTGCGCGGTTCGACCACCAGGTCAGCGCCGCCGGCAGCAGCGCGGCGAGGACGAGAATCGGCTGCCGTCCCGGAAGATCTGTGAGGAATTCCACGTGACGCGGCGGCGAACGGCAAGGCCCATACCGCTGCAGCCGTCAGGTGGGCGGCGAAAACTGAAATGCGAGAGCGACGGTTCTGTGATCGCAATTTCACGGTCGTCAGGACGGCAACAGCGCGGCGCGGAGTCCCACCCAAACTACGTGTCGTACAGCCAGCCCTGAAGCACCCCATAGCGGATCACGTCGACGCGGCCTGACAGTCTCAGCTTGCGCATCGCGTTCGCTTTGTGGACTTCGACCGTCTTCACGCTGATGTTCAGCTGCGCGGCAATTTCGACGTTGCTGTGGCCGATGGCGACCAGCTTCAGCACCTCCGTCTCGCGGTCGGTCAGCTTCGCGCCTCCGACGTCGACGGCCTCGTCGTGCGCGCTCAGCAGCCCATCCGCGACGCGGCGCGTCATCGACGGGTCGACGTAGATGCCGCCGGCCGCCACGGCGCGCACGGCCTTCAGAAAATCCGCCGGGGCGCTCTGCTTCAGCACGTACGCCGAGGCACCGGCGCGTAGGAGCTCTTCGACGAAGCGTTCGTCCTCGTGACGCGTCAGCGCGATGATCTTGATGTCGGGCAGCCGCTGCTTCAGCGTCCGCGCCGCGACGAGACCGTTGGTGCGCGGCATCGAAATGTCGAGGATCACGATGTCCGGATTGCTGGCGGCGGCCCGCTCGATCGCCATGACGCCGTCGGTCGCTTCGGCGACGACTTCCATGTCCGGCTGGTTGTCGAGCAGCAGCTTCAGCCCCTGCCGGAGAATCGCATGGTCGTCCGCGACGAGGATCCGGTATCGGCGCTTCACCGCTTCAGCTCGCTTTCGGCCCCCGCCGCGGTCTGGAGCGGCAGGCGGGCGATGATGGTCGTTCCGCGGTTGACCGCAGATTCGATCTGGACCGTACCGCCCGCCAGCGCCGCCCGTTCGCGCATGCCGATCAGCCCGAAGCCCTGCGTGCCGCCGTCCATGAGCGATGGATCGAAGCCGACGCCGTCGTCTTCCACGATCAGCGAGACGGAATCGTGCGTGCGCTCGAGGACGATGTCGACGCGCGTGCCCCGCGCGTGCTTGACGACGTTGTGGAGCGCTTCCTGGGCGAGGCGATAGATCGCCGTGGCCGTGTCGAGCGACGGTGCTTCGGCTGCCGGCGGCGTCACGTGCAGCCGGGCGTCGATGCCGAACCGCTTCGACCAGGTGCGGACGTATTCCGTCAGCGCCGCGCCGAGGCCGCGCGCTTCGAGCACGGCCGGACGCAGCTCCCACACCCGGAACGCGAGGTCCGCGTCGATCTGCTCCGCGAGATCCTGCAGCGCGTGCACCTGTCCGGCGAGCTCCGGGCGATCGCGGGCGAGCGCGCTGAGCGTCTCGAGCGTCATGCGGAGCGCGGTGACGTGCTGGCCGAGCTGGTCGTGCAGCTCGCGCGCAAGGCGCCGGCGTTCGTTCTCCTGCGCCAGCGCGAGGCGCGCATAGAGCTGGGCGCGGCGAATCGCGTCCTGAGCGGTCACCCGTTCGGTGATGTCGCGCGCGACTTTCGACGCGCCGACAATCCTGCCAGTCGCGTCGCGGATCGGCGAGACCGTGAGCGAGATGGTGATGCGGCGCCCGTCTTTCGTCTGACGCACCGTCTCGAAATGATCGACCTTCTCGCCGCGGCGGAGCCGCGCGAGCACTTCCTCCTCTTCCGCCCGCCGGTCCTCGGGAATGATCAGAAAGATGTGCTGCCAGACGGCCTCCGCGGCGGAGAAGCCGAAGATGTCCTGGGCGCCGCGGTTCCACGACGTGATGACGCCCTCGAGCGTCTTGCCGACGATCGCATCGTCCGACGAATCCACAATCGCGGCGAACCGCGCGCGGAGCGCCGCATCGTCGAACGAGGGCGGCGTGGAGATGCTGCTCACAACGCCGATCATAGCGACTGACCATAGCTCGCCTTATCAGGGAAAGCCCCAATCAGGGAGAACCCCTAGACCGTTCGGTGTCTCCTGATTGTCGAGGCAGATTCCGATGACTATGCTGCCCTTATCAGTCAATCGTCATGAGCCCCGTGATCCTATTTGCGGAAGCCGACCCTGCGGTGAGCGCCCAGTACGGCGCAGCCCTGCAGGCGAACGGCCTGAAGACGGACGTGGCATTCGACGGCAGAGACGCGCTTGCGAAGGCCTTCGCGGTGAATCCGTCGGCGATCGTGATCGCGCCG
>DASQHH010000824.1:0-3729 GCA_035632195.1 Vicinamibacterales bacterium | reverse complement strand
TTTTCGACAACGGACGTCGCGGACGTGTGCTGCGCGGCGCGAACAACCGCCCGCTCAAGTCGCTCTCGGACACGCTCAAGGGCAAGCAGGGCCGGTTCCGCCAGAACCTGCTCGGCAAGCGCGTCGACTACTCGGGCCGTTCGGTCATCGTCGTCGGACCGGAGCTGAAGCTGCATCAGTGCGGGCTGCCGAAGAAGATGGCGCTCGAGCTGTTCAAGCCGTTCATCTACAACAAGCTCGAAGAGCGCGGCCTCGTCGCCACGATCAAGCAGGCGAAAGAGATGGTCGAGCTGCAGCGTCCTGAAGTGTGGGACGTGCTCGAGGAAGTCATCCGCGAGCATCCCGTGCTGCTGAACCGCGCGCCGACGCTGCACCGCCTCGGGATCCAGGCGTTCGAGCCGGTACTGGTCGAGGGCAAGGCGATCCGCATCCACCCGCTCGTCTGCACGGCGTTCAACGCGGACTTCGACGGCGACCAGATGGCGGTCCACATCCCGCTGTCGCCCGAGGCGCAGATCGAAGCGTCGGTGCTGATGCTCTCGAGCAACAACATCCTGTCGCCCGCGCACGGCGCGCCGATCGCGATTCCGTCGCAGGACATCGTGCTCGGGTGCTACTACCTCACGAAGGCGAAGAGCGGCGCGAAGGGCGAAGGCCGCGCCTTCGGCAACGCCGAGGACGTGATGATTGCGCTCGAGGCCGGCGAGCTCGAAACGCTGTCGCCGATCCGCCTGCGCTACACGGGTCCGCTGCAGGACCTGACCGCCGCGCGCGACGATCAGGACGTCCTGCACACCGAAATTCAGGACGTCGACCACAAGATCATCAACACGACCGTCGGCCGCGTCATCCTCAACCAGTCGATTCCGAAGGAGATGCCGTACATCAACGGTCTCCTGAAGAAGAAGGGACTGCAGCAGCTCGTGCAGAGCTGCTATCTGAAGCACGGCCTCGAGAAGACCGTCGAGATGCTCGACGCGCTCAAGAACCTCGGCTTCACCTACGCGACGCGGTCGGGGCTGTCGATCGGCATCGACGACCTGATCATTCCGAAGGAGAAGCAGGCGCTGGTGACGAAGGCGCGCGACGAGGTGATCAAGGTCGAGTCGCAGTACCTCGAAGGCGCCATCACCAACGGCGAGCGCTACAACAAGGTCATCGCCATCTGGTCGGAGGCGACGGAAGAAATCGCCAACGCGATGTTCGGCGAGATGGAAGCGCTCGACAAGGAAGGCAAGACGTTCAACCCGGTGTACATCATGGCCGACTCCGGCGCGCGCGGATCGAAACAGCAGATCCGCCAGCTCGCCGGCATGCGCGGACTGATGGCCAAGCCGTCGGGCGAAATCATCGAGACGCCGATCACGGCGAACTTCCGCGAGGGCCTCGAGGTGCAGCACTACTTCATCTCGACGCACGGCGCGCGCAAGGGCCTCGCGGACACGGCGCTCAAGACGGCGGACTCGGGCTACCTGACGCGCCGTCTCGTCGACGTCGCGCAGGACGTCATCATCCACGAGGACGATTGCGGCACCCTCGACGGCATCGAGGCGCGCGCCATCGTGGAGTCGGGCGAGGTCATCGAGCCGCTGCGCGACCGCATCATCGGCCGCGTGACGCTCGAGCGCATCATCGATCCGTTCACCAACGACGTCATCATCGACGTCAACGACGAGATCGACGAGCAGTTGGCGGGCGACATTCAGGACGCCGGCATCGAGAAAGTGAAGATCCGCTCGGTGCTCACGTGCACGACCCGGCGCGGCGTCTGCGCGAAGTGCTACGGCCGTGACCTCGCGACCGGCAAGACCGTCGAGCTCGGGCAGGCCGTGGGCGTCATCGCCGCGCAGTCCATCGGCGAACCGGGCACGCAGCTGACGATGCGGACGTTCCACATCGGCGGCACGGCGTCGCGGGTCAGCGAACAGTCGACGCTCGAAGCGCGCACCGGAGGGACCGTGCGCTTCCAGGGCATGACGGTGGTCCAGGCGAAGGACGGCGGCCTCGTCGTCATGAACCGCAACGGATCGCTCGTCATCCAGGACGCGAAGGGCCGTGACCGCGAGCGGTATCCGATCGTCTACGGCGCGCGGCTCAAGGGGAAGGAAGGGCAGCAGGTCGAGCAGGGCCAGGTGCTCGTCGAATGGGATCCGTACACGTTCTCGATCCTCACCGAGGAAGCGGGGCAGGTGCGGTTCAAGGACATCCTCGAGGGCATCACGGTGCACGAGGAAGTCGACGAAGTCACCGGCCTCTCGCGCCTCATCATCGTCGACTCGCCGGACGAGAAGAAGCAGCCGGCGGTCGAAATCAAGGGCAAGGACGGCAGCGTGGCCCGCAAGTACCACATGCCGGTGCACGCGCACCTGATGATCCAGGACGGCGAGACGGTCTCGGCCGGCGACGTCCTCGCGAAGATCCCGCGCGAGACGACGAAGACGAAGGACATCACGGGCGGCCTCCCGCGCGTGGTCGAGCTCTTCGAAGCGCGGAAGCCCCGCGAGACGGCTGTCATCACCGAGATCGACGGCGTCGTCAAGCACGGCGGCATCGTCAAGGGTCAGCGCAAGATCATCATCGTTCCCGACGAGCCGGGTGCGGAGCCGCGTGAATACGCGCTGCCGCGCGGCGTGCACGTCAACGTGCAGGAAGGCGAGCGCGTCCGCGCGGGCGAGCCGCTGATGGACGGTCCGTCCAACCCGCACGACATCCTCAACGTCCTCGGCGAGAAGGCGCTGCAGGCGTACCTGGTCAACGAAATCCAGGAGGTCTACCGGCTGCAGGGCGTCAACATCAACGACAAGCACATCGAGACGATCGCGCGCCAGATGATGCGGTGGGTGAAGATCGAGGACGTCGGGGACACGGAGTTCCTCGTCGACGAACAGGTGGACAAGTTCCGCTTCCTCGAAGAGAACGAGCGCGTGATTTCGGACGGCGGCCGCCCGGCGCAGGGCCGTCCGCTGCTCCTCGGCATCACGAAGGCGTCGCTCTCGACCGATTCGTTCATCTCCGCCGCGTCGTTCCAGGAGACGACGCGCGTGCTGACCGAGGCGTCCATCTCCGGCAAGGTCGATCACCTGCGCGGCCTCAAGGAGAACGTGACGATGGGCCGGCTGATCCCGGCCGGCACCGGCTTCGAGTACTACCGGAACGTGCGGATCCCGGCGGACGAACCGCCGCCGCCGCCGCCGCCGCCGCAGCCGAGCGACGACGAGCTCGAGCTGGAGCGGGACATGGAGTACTTCGTGGAGCCGGACGAAGCGCTCGTGCCCCGGACGCCGGGGACGCCGGATCTCGAAAGCTAGCGAGTGTCAGGAGCGCGAGGCTTCAGCCGAGCGCGCGACTCAGGGCGGCGTTCGAAAGAGCGCCGCCCTTTTTGTTTGGAACACAATAACGGACGCAGTGCGCATCTGGACCTTGCATCCGCGCTACCTTGATGCCGCCGGCCTCGTCGCGGCGTGGCGGGAGGGCCTGCTGGCGAAGGCGGGGCTTGTATCAGGAAGCGCGAGTCCGCGGCTGTCGGTTCAACGTCAGCAAAATCGGTCCAGGCACGTCTCGCGCTCGAATCACGGCGACGCGTGGACAACTCCTGTACGAATGGGCGCACCTGCTCGCCAAGCTGCGGCGGCGTTCGCCCCGGCATTTTGGAGTCGTCCGTGAGGTTCGAAGTCCACGAGCGCATCCGATGTTCGTGTTGACGCCCGGCCCGGTCGCGCCTTGGGAAAG
>DASQHH010000823.1:0-1732 GCA_035632195.1 Vicinamibacterales bacterium | reverse complement strand
GTCGTCGCGTCGACCGGCCGGTTCAACGCGACGATGCCGCCGTACGCGGCCAGGCTGTCGGCGTCGCGCGCGCGGACGTACGCCTCGGCAGCGGTGGCGCCGATCGCCGCGCCGCACGGGTTCGTGTGCTTGATCACCGTGGCCGCGGGCTCCGTGAACTCGAGGACGATGCGCGCGGCAGCATCCAGATCCAGAAGGTTCGTATACGACAGATCCCTGCCCTGCAGGACGGTCGCGTCGCCGAAGCCCGCTGCCCGGCCGGATCGGTACCACGCCGCCTTCTGGTGCGGGTTTTCGCCGTACCGGAGATCGCGGATCTTTTCGAGCGGGAGATCGATGCGCGCGTCGAGCCGGCGCTCGAACGCGTCGCCGACCAGGTCGATCGATGCCAGCGTCTCGGTGATCGCCGTGTCGTACGCGCCGGTGTGGGCGATCGCCTTGCGCATCAGGTCGTACCGGAACGCCAGGCTCGGCCCGGCGTCGATCTCCTTCAGCAGACGGCCGTAGTCCGCGGGGTCGACGACGACGAGGACGCCGCGGAAATTCTTGGCGGCCGCCCGGACCATGCTCGGGCCGCCGATGTCGATCTGCTCGACGAGTTCGTCGAAGGCGACTCCGGGGCGGCTCGCCGTCTCCGCGAACGGGTACAGGTTGACGACGACGACGTCGATGAGTCCGATGCCGTGCGCGTGCGCCGCTTCCAGGTCGGCCGGGTGATCGCGACGCGCGAGCAGCCCGCCGTGAATCAGCGGGTGCAGCGTCTTCACGCGGCCGTCCATCATTTCCGGGAATCCGGTGACGTCGGAGACGTTGGTGACCGCGAGGCCCGCGGCCGTCAGCGTCTTCGCGGTGCCTCCGGTCGAGACCAGCTCGAAACCGCGGCCGGAGAGGCCGCGCGCGAGTTCGACGATTCCCGTTTTGTCAGAAACGCTGAGCAACGCTCTGGGCATGTTGACGAGGTCCAGTGAGTCCAGTATTATCTCTTCGGACGCCGGGCGGGCCTGGCGCCGAAAGGGAAAGGCCGCAAACGATTTGCGGCCTTTTTTTTTGCCCTTTCATCTGCCCGGGGGGCGAACCTCCGGGATCAACAACCGACGCAGTTGCGTCACAGCACGTAGGAAGAGAACGATGCGCATCACAGGCAAGGTCAAGTGGTTCAACAACGCCAAGGGGTACGGTTTCATCGAGCGTGACGGAGGCAGCGATGTCTTCGTGCACTACTCGGCCATTCAGGGCGACGGTTTCCGCTCGCTCGAGGAAGGTCAGGCGGTGGAGTTCGAGATCGTTGACGGCCCGAAGGGCCCGCAGGCCGGCAACGTTACCAAGATCTAAGACCCCGACATGGCTGATGGCTGATGGCTCCAGGCCATGAGCCGTCAGCCATCAGCCACCTCACGGTTTACTCCTTCGCGTTCCCCTTCGTTCCCCGCGCCGTAAAGTTCACCTTGCCGTTCTTGACCGCGATGCGGAACGCAACCGCTTCGCTGCCGCCGTCCTTCAGCTTCTTGACTTGATTCTTCACGAGCTCCGCGAACTTGTGGAACGGCACCTGCTCCTCGCCCAGCTGCGCGCGCGCTTCGGTGAGCGACTCGTAGAGCGCCGTCAATTTGTCGATTTCACGGACGGGATCGCTGAAAGCGGCATGATGGACGACGCGATCGCCCCGGACTTTCTTGTCCGCTTCGGCCTCGGGCGCCGGCGCCGCGGCAGCCGGCGCGGCGGCGGCCGCCGC
>DASQHH010000822.1:0-7315 GCA_035632195.1 Vicinamibacterales bacterium | reverse complement strand
GAATACGTCGTCCAGGCTGCGACAGCACGCAAGAGCCCGTCGCACGAAGGTGAGTTCGGTCTGGAGTTCGTGACCTTCGGCGGATCACGTCTGGTGGACATCTGATGCGTATGACGGCCGGCGCCGCCCTCTCGGGGCGGGTGACGTTCGACAGCGATCCGCCGCCGGACGTGAGCGGAATCGAGATCGCGGCCGTGCCTGGTGAGCCTGACTTCATCTCGCTCGTTGACATTTCCCTTACCGGACACGGAACGGCCGCCACCGGCACGGTCGTCGATGAGAGCGGAACGGCGGTTCCCGACGTGGTGGTCATCGCGTTTCCGGCGAACCGGCAGCGCTGGTACGACCATTCGCGGTTCGTGACGAACGTCCGTACGTCAGCCGACGGCCGCTTCGACATCCGCGGGCTCCCAGGCGGGACCTACCATCTCGTCGCGTTCGATACGCGTGAAGTCGACGACCTGAGCGATCAATTGTCTAACCCGGATTTTCTCGACGGACTGATTCCGTCGTCCACGCAAGTCACGCTCGATTCCGCGCAGCCCAGGCGGCTGACGCTGCGCCTGCCGTCGCGGTAGCGACGCACATTTCGCGGACGTGGCACGTGTGACTAAAGGTGAGAGGGTCGCTGGATAGCGATTGCGCCGACGCCGTGCGCCAGCGCCGCCTGCCCGACGTCGCCATCGCGCCACGGCATACGCGCCGGCGACGAACTCGGGGCTTCCAACAGGATAGTGCGCACGTCCAGGCATTGCGACCGCAGCGAGCATTCAGTTATGGCATCAACGGATCGCGGAGGGCTCCCGTCTAACCGATCCGCATGGACAATCCGGTCGGCGCCATCCGTTACGCAATCCGTCAATTCCGCCTTTCGCCTGTCTTCACCGCCTCAGCCGTCCTGACGCTCTCGCTCGGTATCGGCGGCACGACCGCGATTTTCACCCTGATCCACGCGGTCATGCTGCGCTCGCTCCCCGTCGCCGACCCGGAACGCCTCTACCGCGTCGGCGATGGCGACAACTGCTGCGTCCAGGGAGGACCGCAGGATCGCTGGGGCATGTTCTCGTACCCGCTCTTCGAACGGCTCAAAGCCGACGCGCCCGAATTCGAACAATTGACCGCCTTCCAGGCCGGCGGCTATCGCGTCAGCGTCCGTCGGCCCGGCGTGGACGTCGCCGCGCGCTCGCTCCGGACGGAGTACGTCACCGGCAACTACTTCACGACCTTCGGCATTGGCGCCTTCGGCGGCCGCGTCTTCACCACAGACGATGACGCGGCAGCGTCACCGCCCGTTGTCGTGATCAGTCATCACTCGTGGGAAGCGATCTACGGCGGCGATCAATCATTGGTCGGACAGACGCTCGTCATCGAAGGCCATCCGTTCACGGTCGCCGGCGTAGCGCCGCCGGGTTTCTTCGGCGATACGCTCCGCAACAATCCGCCCGACCTCTGGATCCCGATGCAGCACGAACCGATGGTCGCCGGCGCCAACTCGCTGCTGCGCCAGCCGGTGTCCGCCTGGCTGCGCGTCATCGGCCGCCTCAAGCCCGGCGCCACCACCGACGGCATCGCGCCGCGCCTCACGAACGTGCTGCGTCAGTGGATCCCGCGTGACTCCGGCTGGCCGGCGAACTGGCTGTCTGACGTCGACCACCTGCTGCCAAAGCAGACGATCGCGATCGTCCCAGCGGGCGCCGGCGTCGGCGTCATGAGAGAGCAGTACGCGAGCAGCCTGCAACTGCTGATGGCCGTGTGCGGACTCGTGCTGCTCATCGCCTGTGCGAATGTCGCGAACCTGCTCCTCGCGCGCTCGGTCGCGCGACGCACGCAGACGGCAGTCCGGATGGCCATCGGCGCGTCGCGCTCGCAGATCATCACGCAAGCGCTGGTGGAAAGCATTCTGCTCGCCATCGGCGGCGGTATCGCAGGCCTCGTCATCGCGATGGGCGCCGCTCGTCTGCTGCTGTCGCTCGCGTTCTCGGTCTCGACATTTCTCCCCATCAGCACACGCCCGTCGCCGCTGGTGCTGGCGTTCGCGTTCGGTGTCGCGGTGATTACCGGCGTGCTCTTCGGCGCCGTCCCCGCGTACCTCGCGACGCGGACCGATCCGATCGATGCGCTGCGCGGATCGGGTCGCTCGACGGGCGATCATGCGTCGTTCACGCGCACCGCGCTGCTCGTCCTCCAGGCCACGCTGGCCGTCGTCCTCGTCGCCGGCGCGACGATGCTCGGCCGGAGCTTGAGCAATGTCCAGCATCAGGACTTCGGGTTCACCGTGCGCGATCGCGTCCTCGTCGCGATCAACCGGCCGTCCGCGGACTACACCGTGCCGCAGCTGACGGCGATGTACCGCGCGCTCGAGGATCGGCTGAATCGGATCTCCGGCGTGCAGCGAGCGGGCCTCGCGATGTACAACCCGCTGACGGACAACTGGGGCGAGCTGATTCTCGTCGCCGGCCATCCGCCGCCGAAGCCTGGCGAGAACGCCGGCGCGTCGTGGGATCGCGTGAGTGCACACTTCCTTCAGGATCTCGGCGTGACGCTGAAGCGCGGGCGCGCGTTTACGGAGGCCGACAACGAGACGACGGCGCCCGTCGCGATTGTGAACGAGGCATTCGTGAAGCGCTTCTTCAAGAACGACGAGGATCCGATCGGCCAGCACTTCGGCCTCGACGAACCGCAGAACGTCAGCACGTTCGAGATCGTCGGCGTCGTCCGCGACTCGAGGTGGCAGAGCTTCCAGTTCCGGCTGCCGCCGCGGCCGATGTTCTGGGTCCCGCTCGCGCAGAAGGTGAACTACGTCAACAGCGTGATGACGCGCGTCGAGTACCAGTCGCACTTCATCAGCGGACTGATGCTCGTGACGAAGCAGGGACCGGGCGCGCTCGAGCCGCTTGTCACGAAGGCGATGGCGGACGTCGATCCGAGTCTGACGTTCATGAACGCGCGGACGCTCGAGGATCAGATTGCGCTGACTTTCGATCAGGAGCGCGCGGTCGCGAGCCTCGCGGGGCTCTTTGGCGGCGTGTCGCTCCTGCTCGCGGCGATCGGCCTGTACGGCGTGACTGCCTATTCAGTCGCGCAGCGGACGAACGAGATCGGGATCCGGATGGCGCTTGGCGCAGACAAGGGCGCGGTGTTGCATCTCGTCCTGCGCAGCGCGTTCACGCGCGTGGCGATCGGATTGGGGCTCGGCGTGCCGCTGGCAATCGGCGCGGGCAAATTGCTCGCCTCGCAGTTGTACGGCGTGAAGTTCTGGGACCCGATCGCCCTGGCTGTGGCGACCGGATCGCTGACGCTGTGCGCCCTGGTCGCTGCAATGATTCCAGGCAGTCGAGCGGCCTCGATTCCGCCGATGCACGCGCTCCGGTTGGAATAGCACGAGGGGATCGCGGGCACGATCTCATTCACGTCCTCGACCAAGGTCTGATTTTGGGCCCCTTGCTTGAAAGCAACCCGAACCCGGTCTCCTCCGTAGGGAGCGTCCCCTGATGTTGTACGCCGCCGCGGTGAAGGTGAAGATCCAGTCGACAAGCGGCCGTGGCGGTGCCGCAGCTCGCAGGCCGCGCAGCCCGGCGACCAGGTCGCGCGTGTCGTAGCCCTTGTCGGCGGCCACCGTGATCCGATGGCGTCCCGGCACGCGCTCGACCATCTTGTACAGCCGTGCGTGAGGTTATCGCCTTCCCGGCCGGAAGACATCCTCGCCGCATTTCGCGCATCAATAGAACTTCGCCAGGGCTTTTGTGACCGCTGCGGCGATGTCGTCCTGCACGTCCAGAATGTCGCCCGCCGGACGGTCGTAGGTGTTCGACCAGACCACGGACTCGTCATCGCCGCGCAGCAGTCGGGCCGCGACACGTAGCCGGCCACCTGACTTGCGGACGCTGCCGTCGACGACGTAGGCCACTTCCATCATCTTTGCCATGTCGATGATGCTGAACGTCTTTCCTTTCAACTTCGCCGGCGACATCGGTGCGTGGACGCGCAGGCCCGGTACCTTGCTGAGCCTGTCGATCAGCTCGACCGTCACCCCATCCGCGAATGGCTCCTGATTCATCTCTTCCGTCAGGTCCTGGAACGGCAGCACGGCGATCGACTTCGCCTGTCGCGAGGTGGCTGCGCTCGGGCTCGTCCCGCGGAACACGAACACGCCAGCACCCGCTAGGCCGAGCACCAGGAGGGTGCCGGCAGCCATTAACAATGTCGCGGTGTCCCGTCGGGAGGCGGTTGGCCCGGCTGCGGTTGACAGGTCGGTCCACGGACGGACCGTCGCCACCAGCCGGTATCCACGCCGGGGCACGGTCGCGATGTACTTCGGCTGCTTCGGGTCGTCGCCGAGAAGCTTCCGCAGCGACGCCACCGATTGATAGACCGAGTCCTGAGTCACGGTGACGCCGGGCCAGACCTGGTCGAGCAGCTCCTCAATGCTGGCGACCTCGCCCGTACGCTCGGCCAGATACACGAGCAGCCGCATCGTCCGTGCCTCGACGCGCGCCGCGTGTCCCTGTTTCGAAATCTGGCACGAAACGGGATCCACGTCCCAGTCGCCGATGCGGAGCCGTGAGCGGGTTTCCACCTTATTCAGAATACTTCAGACGGATCCTCAGGACTTCGCGGCACCCGTTGCCTATCGTCGTCGTCATGAAAAACAACTCAGTGATGGCCATCGGCGTCGGCGGCATCGCGGCGGGAATCCTGGATCTGACGCAGGCGTGCGTGCTGTTCGGATGGCGGGTGCCGCTGTCGATCGCCGCCGGCCTTCTCGGACGGTCGGCGTTCAAGGGCGGCGTCGGTACTTACGCGCTCGGCGTCTTCCTCCATTTCTTCATCGCACTCTCCTTCGCCGCCTTCTACTACCTGGCGAGCCGCGGGCTGACGTTTCTGAAGGAGCATCCGCTCGTCTGCGGACTGTTCTACGGGATGGCGGTCGAAAACACGATGAACCTGGTCGTGCTGCCCCTGTCCGCGCTGCACGCGCGCGGTCCGTACACGCTATACGACCTGCTTCTGGGACTCGCCGTCCACGCGGTCGTTGTCGGCCTGCCGATCGCGTACAGCGTCAGGCGGTTTGCGAAGTAGATAGATTGCCGCGCGGCTCTTTGAGACAGCGTTTCGGCCGGTTAACGTCAGTGGGGCGGTTGACGCGGTGACCGCTCAATTCTGGCCAGGCGGAGCGGCTCCGGACAACGAACGCTGATCGCGCTCTCGGTGCTTCAGCTTCACCAACCGAAGTGACACGTGTAAATTGGAGCGCGTTCTTTGAAGGCACGACCCGATCGGTTATCGGGATCGACTCGGGGAACCTCAGATTATGCGGATTCTGGCCAGATTCCGTTGATCGCGTCTGGCAGCCGTTCGCGCTCCTACGGGAACGTCACGCTGAAGGTCCCGTTCGTCACCGTCTTCGTCCCGCCCGAGCCGTTCACCAGCACGAAGTTGAAGGTGCCGCTGGCCGTCTTGTTGGCAGCCGAAAACGCAGCCACCGTAATGCTGCCGCTGCCGCGCCCGGTCAGCGCCGACCAGATGGTCGTCCCGCCCGGAAGCACGTACGACGCATTGCTCGGACCCGATCCGATTTGATACGTCCCGGTGCCAAACGTCCCGGTAAACGGCCCCGCCGCAAAACCGAAAAGATCCAGCGCCGAGTCAGTGGTATCGACTTCCAGGTAAGCAGGCGTGGTCGACGACAGCCGCGCCGTGATCGTCGCGGGCTTCCAGGCCGCGCCATCGATCGTCGCGGTGAACGTGTTCGAGCCGGAGTTTGAGCCGGACCCGGACTGCGATCCAGACGAGTTCGACGGTTGAGTTGAAGAGCCGCCGCAGGCGGTCGTCAGAAAGAGCACGATGGGAAGAACGTGTTTCACTCGCACGATTGCACCTCAAGAAATTCTTAACTTATCACCGCGAGCCACGGCAAGAAAAGTCGCTCGGGAACAGCACTTTTGCGTCTGACGGCCGATCAATCGCCACCTGCTCACGCCGCTCTACTTGGTGGCTCGGGACATGGGCTGCATCCTCTCTCAGAAAGAGCCCTTCGATGAAACCGATATGATTCACATGGCTCCCTTGCCAACGCTTTGCGTCGTCGCCCGAAGTGATTTAGAGTCCTCGCTTCAGACTGCTCCTATCTCCGTGGAAGGAGGATCCGTATGAAGCGAACTCTCGGCGTCTTCTCGGCCGTCGCCCTCGTCGCGCTCGCGTTGCTGATCCGGGTCCGGTACGTCGAAGCTCAGACGCCCGCCGGTCGAGGCTCGGCAGCGGCAGAGGCTCAGGCGAAACAGGACGCCGTGGAAAAGGCGACGCCCCAGCTCCAAATCACTGAAGAGATCCTTCCGCTCGTCATGCCGGATCACACGATGGGCGAGACCGAGGGCGTCTCCATGAATTCGAAGGGACATCTCTTCGTGTACTCGCGCACGGGCAAGGGCGGCAGCGCCCGCGGCGGCACCGCAGCGGAACTGTTCGAATTCGACCAGAACGACAAGTTCGTGAAGATGTGGATGCCAGACAGCTACGGCGCGTCGTTCGCGCACTCTGTCCGCGTCGACAAGTACGACAACGTCTGGATCGTCGACGAAGGGTCCGGGATGGTCATCAAGATGGATCCCAACGGCGTGGTCAAGATGACGCTCGGCAGAAAGACAGAGGCGATCGACTATCTCGAACGATTCCTCGAACGGGGCGAGAAACTTGCGCCCGAGGACCGGCATCCGGTCGGAGCGATGGGCACCTTCAACCGGCCGACCGATGTCGCATGGGACGCGCAGGACAACATCTACGTCAGCGACGGTTACGGCAACTCGCGCTTCGTGAAGATCGCGAAGGATGGCGTGTGGCAGAAGGCGATAGGGACTTACGGCAACGGTCCCGGCCAGTTCAGCACGCCGCACACGATCGCCTCAGACGGACAGCTGGTCTACGTCGGCGACCGCGGCAACCGTCGCATCCAGGTGTACGACACGAACATGAACTTCAAGGCGAACTACGGCAACATCGGCGCGCCGTGGGGACTCGCAACAACGCAGAAGTACATCTACAGCGGGGACGGAACGGGCAAGATTTATCGTCTCGATCGCAGCACCGGAAAACTCCTCGGCTGGGTGCAGACGAGCATGGGCCAGGGCCAGACCGGGTGCCTGATTCACGAAATCCATGCCGTGTCGGACAACGTCCTGATCAAGGGCGATTGTTCCACGTGGACGGTGGAGAAAATCACGATCAAGTAGATTTCTGTGTGCGAAAGGGGCTCGAACGGATCGCTCGAGCCCCTGAACTCCCGAATCACGTTCGGCGGAATTCTTGCGCGGAAATGCGC
>DASQHH010000821.1:0-2046 GCA_035632195.1 Vicinamibacterales bacterium | reverse complement strand
CGGCGGCTTGACAATCGATTTCAGCCGGCGCCGCGTGGTTCGCGGCACCGACGAACTGCGGCTGACGCCGAAGGAATTCGAGCTGCTCGCGCTGCTTGCGCGCAACGCCGACCGCGTCCTCACCCACGGCACGATCCTGCGCGAAATCTGGGGCGCGAACGCGGTCACCCAGCCGGAGCACCTGTGGGTGCTCGTCGCGCAGCTGCGGAAAAAGATCGAGCCGGATCCGTCTCACCCGCGCTACGTGATCAGCGAGCCGTGGGTCGGTTACCGTCTGTCGACGTCTTCAGACGTTGCTTGATGGCGGCGCACGCCGCTTCCGCGGCGGCGCGATCGACGGAGACCCAGTCGGCCGCCTGTTCCATGTCGCCAACGATCTTGAGGTTCGGCTCACCCGCAATCTCGCGCAGAGTCGCAAACATCCGCGCCAGGCCGAACGCCACCCCTTTGGTAATGATCAGCGCGCGATAAGAACTGGGGCTGAAGACGACCTGCTGCGCCAGCGTCCGGACGTCCAGGCCGGACAGCTCGACTTCGGTCACGTCACGGAAGTCGGCAAGCTGGTTGAACGCGGGCGAGAACGCCGGGTCGGCGCGCAGGCGATCCATGTGGCCGATCGCATCTCCGATCGAGAACGCGCCCCCGGCGACCGTGAAGACGACACGACGTCCGGCGTCGACGAAGAACTCGATAGGCATGGTGTGGCGGCGTGCGGGGTTGATCGATTGTACCGCGTGAATGACTACGAGGAGAGGGGAACAAGCCCGACGGAAGCCGCATTGGAAGCCGACAGCCTGGGCTTGTTCCGCACCAAATTGATCACCTGGATGAGCGATGCGCGAGGTACGCGGATTGCTGCGTTTATACGCGTCAATGGAGACGTCTGGAATCGCGGATGCGGTCAATCGCCTGAAAGGCGCCTTCCTCGAGATTCCCGGCACGAAGCTCAAGCCTGCGGAGGCGGCCCGGTTGTGCGGCCTCGAAACGCCCGTCTGCGGCGTCATCCTCGATGCGCTGAAGGACGCCGGCTTTCTCAGGCGCGGTCCGGACGGTTCGTTCGTCCGGGCGGAGGGCGAGAGCCGCTGAAGCGTCCGCGACGCAGCCTCAGGTGGCGGCGACACGCGCTCAGCCTGATCGTGGGCGCCGTGCTCGGGCTGCTGTTCGTCCTTTACGTCGAGTCGGATCCGTCCACGCACATCGGCGCGTTCTACGGCAACGCGCTCGCCGACTGGCTCGGCACGTTCGTCATCGTCCTCGCCACCAAGTACTTCTACGAAATCGGATCGCTCGAGCAAATCCCCGCATCCACGAGACCGGCGGCGCGCCGGTCGTTTTCTGCTCGAGCATTCGCTCACGATCGGCGCCCCGCAACACCCTAGCCCGGCTGAGAATGCGAATTCGAGTGACAGAAGCGGGCAGGCGTAGTACTCTCAGACACTCTTTCCAAGACGTCAGAGCACTGGACGGAGCATCGGCCCACCTGCGTTCGCTGCAGGCGGTTCGAGCAGAGCCATACTGAACCTCCTGTCGGAGCCGTCCATCGAATGAGTGCGCGCGTTCATCTGATCAATCCGAGCGAACTGTCCTTTGGTGTCGCGGTCATCACGCCGCGGTGGTTGTACGTGCTCGCCGCCGCGACCGGCACGCGTTGGGGCGATCCCGTGATCGTGGACGAGACGCTCGACCCGATCGATCCCGAGACGATTGTCCCCGGCGACGTCGTCGGCATCGGCATTCACACCGGCAATGCGCTGCGCGGCTACGAGATCGGCAGGCTGGCACGCGAACGCGGCGCCTCGGTCGTCTACGGCGGCATCCACGCGACGCTGTACCCCGACGAAGCGCATGAAAACGGTGCCGCGCACGCGGTGGTGCGAGGCGACGGCGATCTGATCTGGCAGACGGTTGTCGCCGACTGCATCGCCGGCCAGATTGAATCCCTTGTAGACGTCCTTCAGGCCTTCCTGCGTCACCGATTCGACGCCGACGAGCGCGCCGCGGATATGCGCGCGGCGCATGGCGTTCAGGAATTCGGGATCCTCCGCC
>DASQHH010000820.1:0-2420 GCA_035632195.1 Vicinamibacterales bacterium | reverse complement strand
GCTCGCGATCGAGCGCTGCGATCTCGTCCTCGAACTTCTTGATGAGGCGATCTTTCATGGAGTCCGCCACAAAGCCCGCATAGTACCACAGTGCTATCCTTGCCCTCCGGTGCAGCACATCACGAGCAGGCAGAACGCCGTCGTCGCGCGCTACCGCACGGCGCGCGATCGCAAGGCCGACGGAGATCCGGTTCTCCTCGACGGTGTGCACCTCGTCCGCGAAGCGTTCGACGCCGGTCTCGCGCTGCGCGACGTCGTCACAGCTGCCGGAGCGACTGAGCGTTCTGAAGTCGCGGACCTGCTTGCCCGGCTGAGTCAAGCGCGCATCGACGTTCGGACCGCCGCGCCGGCAGTGATGAGCGCGCTGAGTCCGGTGCGATCGGCCAGCTCGATTGTCGCGCTCACCGATGCGCCCGCTGTCCTCGCCGATGCGCAGCTCCACCGCTTGTTCGACGCCGACCACGGCCGTCCACTGGTGGCGATCGGCTATAGCGTTCAGGATCCGGGAAACGTCGGCGCCATCATCCGCGTCGCGGAAGCCGCCGGAGGAACCGGTGTTGTGGCTGGAACGATGTCGGCAGATCCCCTGAGCTGGAAAGCCATCCGCGCATCCATGGGGAGCGCGCTTCGTCTGCCGCTTGGGCGCGATACCGGCGCCGCCATCAATGCCGCTCGGGCGCAGGGATGCCGGATCGTCGCGCTGGCGCCGCGGGGCGGCCGTTCCTTGTTCGAGCTCGACCTCCGGAAGCCGACGGCCATCGTCATCGGGGGCGAGGGCGCGGGCATTCCCATCGGCCTCCTTGACGACGCTGACGACTGCGCAACGATTCCGATGCGATCTCCGGTCGAGTCGTTGAACGCCGCCGTGACCGCGGCCATCGCGCTGTACGAAGCGCATCGTCAGCGGAGCGCGTGACCGATGGATTCGCTGTTCGACGACACCGAACCGCCACCCACGAGCCGGGCCGCTGCTCCTCTTGCGGAGCGGATGCGGCCGCGCACGTTCGACGAGTTCGTCGGCCAGGAAGAGCTGCTGGCGCCCGGCAAGCCGCTGCGCGAAGCCATCGAGCGCGACCTGCTGCAGTCGATTATTCTGTGGGGCCCGCCGGGGACCGGTAAGACGACGCTCGCGCGCATCATCGCGGACATGACGAAGGCGCGCTTCGTCTCGTTCAGCGCCGTACTCTCGGGCATCAAAGAAATCCGAGAGGTGATGACTGAAGCCGAGCGGCTGAGACGCACGACCGGCCGGCGGACGATCGTCTTCATCGACGAGATCCACCGCTTCAATAAGGCGCAACAGGACGCGTTCCTGCCGCGCGTCGAGGCGGGCGACATCGTTCTCATCGGCGCGACGACCGAGAATCCGTCGTTCGAAGTCAATGCGGCGCTGCTGTCGAGGTCCAAGGTGTTCGTCCTGCGCGCTTTGACGACCATGGAAGTCGTCGCGATCCTGCGGCGGACGCTCGGCGATCGCGAGCATGGTCTGGACACGTCCGGAGTCGACATCGACGACGCGGCAGTCGAGGCGATCGCGATGTACGCGAACGGAGACGCGCGCTCGGCGCTGAACCTGCTCGAATTGACGGTCGCGTCCGCTCCGAAGGCGCCGGGCGCACGCGTGGATATCGCCCACGTACAGGCGGCGATTCAGCGGAGGGCGCTGCTGTACGACAAGTCCGGCGAGGAACATTACAACCTGATCTCCGCGCTTCACAAGTCGATGCGCAACAGCGACCCGGACGCAACGGTCTACTGGCTCGCGCGGATGGTCGAGTCCGGTGAGGATCCGCTCTACATTGCGCGACGCCTGGTGCGGTTCGCGTCAGAAGACATCGGGAACGCTGACCCACAGGCGCTGACGGTCGCCGTCGCGGCCAGGGACGCCGTGCATTTCATCGGGATGCCGGAAGGTAATACCGCACTCGCGCAAGCGGCGATTTATCTGGCGACGGCTCCGAAGAGCAATGCCATCTACATGGCGTACGGCAAGGCCGCGGCGGACGCGCACAACGACGTCGCGCAACCGGTCCCGCTGCACCTGCGCAACGCGCCGACGAAGTTGATGAAGGACCTCGAGTATGGCAAGGGCTACCAGTACGCCCACGACGAAGCCGCTGCGATCGCCGACATGTCGTGCCTGCCGACGGCCCTGCAGGGACGGCAGTACTACGAGCCGACCGCGCGAGGCTTCGAGCAGGAAATCCGCCGGCGCCTCGAACGCTGGAGAGAGATCAAGGCGAAGCGTCGAACGGACGGACCCGACTCATGACCGAATCGAAACGTTATCGCGCGGGCGAATCGCTCGAGGATTTCTGCCGTGCGTGCAAAACTGACCGGATGCATACGGTGATCGCGGCCGACGCCGACGGCCGGCCGATCCGTGTCGCGTGCGGATATTGCCACAGCGAGCACAACTA
>DASQHH010000819.1:0-3808 GCA_035632195.1 Vicinamibacterales bacterium | reverse complement strand
GAACCGACGCGTGTCGGCGTGGCGATCACCGACTATCTCGCCGGCCTGTACGCGATTCAGGGGATTCTGCTCGCGGTCATCGACCGCCAGACGAGCGGACTGGGGCAGCACGTCGACATCGCGCTCTTCGATTCGATGCTGTCGGTCCTTCGGCTGCCGCTCTCGATGCTGTTCGCGACGGGCCACGATCCGACGCGCGTCGGCAACGATCACCTGAATATCGCGCCGTACGAGCCGCTTCGAGCCAAAGACGGCTTGATCATCGTCGCCGTCGCGAACCCGCGGTTGTGGATCCGCTTCTGCGAGGCGATCGAGCGCGCCGACCTGCTCGCCGACCCCCGGTTCCGCTCGAACACGGAGCGCGTGGCGCACCGCGCCGACCTCAAGCGCGAGATCGAATCGACCTTCTCGCGATTCACGATCGAAGAGCTGACGAGGCGGTTCGACTCGAAGCAGGTGCCGTGCGGGCGCGTGCGGTCGACGCGTGAGGCGATCGGGCATCCGCAGGTCGCGGCCCGGAACATTCTGCTCGCGCAGCAGCGTGCCGACATCGGCACGGTCGAGACGCTCGCGCCGGTGGTGAGGCTCTCGCGCACCCCGGCGGACGTCCGCCTGCCGCCGCCCGCGCTCGGCGAGCACACGAAGGAGATTCTTGGCGACCCTATTCGCTCCTGACCTTCTTCGGGGGCGCGCGGCGCTGGTGACTGGCGGTGGCACGGGCATCTGCCGCGGCATTGCGCTCGCGCTCGCCGCTCACGGCTGCGACGTGGCCATCGTCAGCCGGAAGATGGAGCATCTCGAGCCGACGCTGGCCGAGCTCCGCAGCCGCCACGTGCGCGCGGCTGCGCGGGCGGTCGACGTGCGCGATGCAGCCGCCGTTGCCGGCGCTGTCGACGCGATTGCGGCGGAGTTCGGGCGGCTCGACGTCCTCATCAACGGCGCCGCGGGGAATTTCATCTGCGCCGCCGAAAATCTGTCACCGAACGGGTTCGGGACCGTCGTCGACATCGATCTCAAAGGCACTTTTCATGTGTCGAAGGCGGCGCTTTCGCATCTGAAAGCGCGTGGCGGCAGCATCGTGAACATCAGCGCGACGCTGCCGTACCTCGGGACGATGGGGCAGTCGCACGCCGCGGCGGCGAAGGCCGGAGTCGATTCGCTGACGCGCGTGCTGGCGTGCGAATGGGGTCCGTACGGGATCCGGGTCAACGGCATTGCCCCCGGCCCGACGGAGGGGACCGAGGGCGTGCGGCGGCTGACGAACGAGCAGTCGCGCGCGAGCGCGCTCGAAAGCTGTCCGCTCGGCCGCATGGCGTCGATCGACGACATCGCGAACGCGGCGCTGTATCTGTGCTCGGACGCCGCAGCGTTCGTGAATGGCGTCACGCTCGTCGTCGACGGGGGCCTCTGGCTGCGGTCCGCTCGGATCCTTGGCGAGCAATGAGTGACGCCGCCGTTCCCGTCTGGGCTGCAGGCGTCTGTGACGGCCTGCACGCCGCGGGCGTCAGCGACATCGTGTACGTGCCGGATAATCCGTTGTCGCACGTGCTGCGCGACTTCGGCGCCCGCTTTCCGCAGATCCGGCTCGTGCTTGCGACGCGCGAAGAGGAAGCGTTCGGCATCGCCGCGGGTCTCTATCTTGGCGGCCGCCGTGCCGCGGTGCTGCTGCAGTCGAGCGGCGTCGGCAATTCGCTCAACGCGTTGACGACGCTGCTCATCCCGTACGAGATTCCGGTGCCGATGGTGGTCAGCATGCGCGGGGACGTCGGGGAGTGGAATCCGGCTCAGACGCCGATGGGCCGCGGCATCCGCAGCGTCTTCGACGCCATCGGAGTCTCGCACGTCACGGTTGATTCCGCGGAGGCGGCCGCGGACAGTGTGTCGCGCCTGGCGCGGTCCGCGTTCGAGTCAAGGACGACGCGGGCGTGTCTGCTGCCGCGGTTGCTGACGACTACAGCGTGACTGAGGTCTGACCGTGGCCGGACCCAGGTCGGACTGAGGTCGGACTGAGGTCGGACCCAGGTCGGACTCAGGTCGGATTCAGGTCGGATTCAGGTCGGACTGCGAAGGTGTATGACACGACTCGAAGCGACAAGAGTGATCGTCAAGGTGGCCGGACCGGCAACTGCAGTTGTCGCGAGCTTGGGTCATCCGGCCTACGACTTGTTCGCTGCCGGTGACCGTCCGCGCAATTTCTACACCTGGGGCAGCATGGGCCTCGCGAGCTCGATCGGACTTGGCATCGCCCTCGCCCGGCCGGACGACCGCGTCGTCGTGCTAGACGGGGACGGTTCGCTGCTCATGAACCTCGGGTCGCTCGCGACCATCGGCCTGCTGCAGCCGCCGAACCTGGTCGTTGTCGTCATGGACAACGAAGAGTACGCGACGACCGGCCGACAGCCGACGCCCACCGCGCACGGCGCCGATCTCGCTGCGGCCGCGCGCGCGATGCGCATAGAGGCCGCGACGACGGTCCGCACAGAACGCGAACTGCGGGACACGATCGCGGACGCGTTGCACGCGCGCCGGCCGTCGGTCGTCGTGGCGAAGGTCGAAGAGTCGGCGCCGACCGTCAAGCCGCCGCTCGACTACACGGGCATCAAGAGCCGATTCATGACCGCAATGGGACTGTCCGAATGACGCCGTTCGCGCGTTTTGCCGCGACCGTCAAGCCGCCGGACGCTGCCCGCGCCGCGGCGCTCCGAGCCGTGGTCGACACGATCGGCGTCGCGCTGGCGGGCGCCGTCGAGCCGGCCGCGGAAATCGTCCGCCGCGTCCTCCCCGCCGTAGACGGCGGACCGTGTCTCGTGTTCGGCACGGAACGGCGCGCGTCCGCGACGAGTGCTGCGCTCGCCAACGGCACCGCCGCCCACGCGCTCGACTACGACGATATGTGCTTCGTCTCGCTCGCGCACCCGAGCGCGCCGCTCGTGGCCGCGGCCTGGGCGGCCGCTGAAGCGGTCAACGCATCCGGCCGCGCGCTCCTTGACGCGTACGTCGTCGGATTCGAAATCGAAGGGCGTCTCGGGCGCGCGATGAACCCCCGGCATTACCGCCGCGGCTGGCACTGCACGTCGACGCTGGGCACGATCGGCTCCGCCGCCGCCTGTGCGCGTCTGTTCGGCCTTGACGAAGCGCGGACCGGCCATGCGCTCGCCATCGCCGCCTCGTCGGCGTCGGGCCTGAAAGAGAACTTCGGGACGATGGTCAAGCCCCTGCACGCGGGACTGTCGGCGCGCAGCGCGGTGCTGGCCGCCGAGCTCGCGCGTGCCGGAATGACCGCGAGCGCCGCTGCGATCGACGGTCCGCAGGGATTTCTCCACGCGTTCGACAGCGAATCGAAGGCGCTCGATGCGGCCAGCGCCGATCTCGGATCGCGGTGGGAGATTCTCGATACCGGCATCACCGTCAAACTGTATCCATCGTGCGCGGCGACGCATCCGATGCTCGACGCGCTGATCGATCTGCAGTTGCGCGAACATTTCACGGCAGACGACGTGGATGCGATCGACGTCGGTGTCGATCCCGTCACGCCGACGGTGCTCATCTACGATCGCCCGAGCTGCGGACTCGAGGGCAAGTTCAGCCTGCCGTTCTGCGCCGCGGCCGCCGCCGTCAACGGCAGCGTCGGCATCGAGACGTTCGACGAGACGCAGCTGCGCGATCCGCGGATTGCTTCGCTGCAGTCGCGCGTGACGATGCGCGTCGACGGCACGCTCGACGCGAACGCGTCCCCATTGACGCAGGCGCGGGTGACCGTCCGGCTGAAGGGAGGCCGCACACTGACGGCGGCGGCCAACGGCGCCCG
>DASQHH010000818.1:0-3458 GCA_035632195.1 Vicinamibacterales bacterium | reverse complement strand
GCGCGGTGCCGCCGATCGCGTGCGTGACGGCATACGTCGGCTTGCCGTAGTCGGTGTTCGTGCCGCCGCACGGCCCGGCCTTCTGCGGGTCGCCGAGGTCGTTCTCGACAATCCAGGACGCGGGTTCCATCAGTTTGAAGTGCGCCTGTGTGACTGCCGGCACGGTCGCCAGCGCTGCCGCCAGCGCGGCGAACCTCATCGTCGATCTCATTGTCCGCTCCTCGAAGAATGCAATTTCAGAATGGTATTCCAGTTCCGGGCGGTGCCCCGCGAGCCGAGATGCTTTTCGATCATCGTCATCGTCAGCTTCGAACGACCCTGGCCGTCCGGGTAATAAATGTAAAGGTGACGGCTGCCCGCCGGCTTCATGCGAATCACTTCGCGCCCGGGGATGCTGTCCTGCAGCGTCTTCACCCGCGGGGCGCCCGGCGCGTCCTTGAGAAACACGACGATCAGCCGGCCGGGATCGCTTTTCGCTTCCTTCGGAAAGGGATTGCCCGCGACCACCGCCTTCAATTCGTCGGCGGTGCGCACGAAGAAGTCGGGCACGAATCCGAACGCCTTCTGCGACGCGGTTTCGAACGCGCGCTCCATCGCGCTGCATTCGCGCTTGCCGGCACACTCGAAGACGACGTTGCCGCTGTTGAGCAGCGTCCGCGCGTTCCGGTGTCCCGCAGACTCGATCATCTTACGGAGATCCGCCATCGCGACGGTGTTCTTGCCTGCAAGGTTGATTGCGCGCAGGAACGCGACGAAGCTCTCAGCCATCAGCCATTACTTGGCCATTTGTCCGACGAAGCCGACGAGCGTCACGGCCGCCAGGCCGACCGCGACCGCGCCGCCCGCCGCGAAGCCGACGATGCCCCACAGGATACCTTCTCCGGTCAGCCACGGGCCGTCGTCGCGGTGCATCTTGTGGACCGCGATCGCGGCGCCGCCGAACGCCATGCCGTCGACGAGCAGCATGAACGTGAATGCCAGCGCGCGGCCAGGCGCCGACGTGGAGCTTCCGAACCGATTCAGCAGAAGCACGAATCCGGCGGAACTCGTGACCGCCATCAGGAGGGTCGCGACGGCCCAGAGGAGGATCAGCGGCCCTGCGCCGTACTCGCGGCGCGTGTAGAGGCCGGCAATCACGAACAGCACGCCGGCGACCACGGCGATCATGTCAGTGTCCGATCGTGGTTTCGATGCGCCGGTCCGGCACGAGCCAGATCAGCGCCACGGTGACGTAGAGCGCGAACGAGACCCACCGGTTCACGAACGCGAGCGGTATCGCGACGACGTAGAGCGCGAGCGAGATGTTGCCCTTGTGGTCGCGGCCGACGGCACGCGCCAGCGTCGAGTGCGGACCTTCGAGCGCGAGAATCGTCCGGAGCAGGATGGTGTACGCGATGGCCGAGAGCAGCAGCACGACTCCGTACATCGCCGTCGGGATCGGCGCGAAGTCGTTCTCGCCCATCCAGCCGGTCACGAACGGCGTCAACGACAGCCAGAAGAGCAGGTGCAGGTTCGCCCACAGTACCGCGCCGTTGATCCGCGTCGTCGCGTGCAGCATGTGGTGGTGGTTGTTCCAGTAGATCCCGAGGAAGACAAAACTGAGCACGTAAGTGAAGAAGACCGGCAGCACCGGCTGGAGCGACGCCCAGTCCGCGCCGCGCGGCACGTGCAGCTCGAGCACCATGATGGTGATGAGGATCGCGATGACCCCATCGCTGAACGCTTCCAGTCGACCCTTAGTCACGTGTGTGAGGGCGCCGAGGCTTGCTCGGCCCTGGCGCTTGCGGAAGTATAAACACCGCGCGGGAGCGCGTTGCGAGAGAGCGGAGCGGGGCGCAGGGTCCCCGCGAGCGACCGAGCCAGGGTGTGGGGCGGAGCCCCACGAGAGAGTGATATTCTCTGCGCGCGCGAGGTGGGAATGATTCCTCTGCTGCTGGCGTTCACGCTGTTCCATGGAGTGTCTCAGACGCCGCCTCCGCCGCTGCAGCCGGTGCGCGTCGGCGGACCGATTCGTCCTCCCGTCAAAGTGCGTGACGTGAAACCTGTGTATCCGGCCATCGCGCAGTCCGCCCGCGTCCAGGGCGTCGTCATCCTCGAGCTGACGATCGCGCCAGACGGCACCGTGTCCGACGCCAAACTGCTCCGCTCGATCCCGCTGCTCGACCAGGCGGCCATCGACGCGGTGAAGCAGTGGCAGTTCACGCCGACGCTGCTCAACGGCGAGGCGGTGCCGGTGGTGATGACGGTCACCGTCAACTTCTCGTTCGGCGACGATGAACTGCCCGCGCACGCGTGCGCGGAAGAGAAGGCGCTGCTGCCGAAAGAGGACGCGCAGATCATTCCGACGACGATCACGTTCGTCAATCACGGCGTGCAGCGGAAGCTGCTGCGCCTGACGCCGTACGGCCGCAGCGGATCGTCGCTCGTGCTGCAGGTCGAGGGCAAGACCGAAGAGACCACGATCGCGGGCGAGCCGTGGATCGTGACGGACATGAATGACGCGTGTCTCGCGATTTTCGTCGCCGCGCCCGTGCGGTCGACGGTGACGATTCGTTAATTGGGGAGTCTGGACTCATGAGATCGATTCGATTCTTTTCGTTCGCGGCGGTGCTGGTGGCTGCGTTTGCCGTGCAGTCGCTGGTACACACACAGTCTGCGCCAGCCGGCGCCTCGGCAGGCCCCTTCGACGGATTGCACTTCCGCTCCATCGGACCGGCGTCGATGTCGGGCCGCATCGCGGACCTCGCGGTGTATGAACCGAACCCGGCGATCTTCTACGCCGGCACGGCGCACGGCGGCGTCTGGAAGACGACCAACGGCGGCACGACGTTCGAGGCGCAGTTCCAGACGCAGGGACTGATGTCGGTCGGCGACGTCACCGTCTCGCAGAGCAATCCCGACCTCGTGTGGGTCGGCAGCGGCGAGTCGAACAACCGCCAGAGCACGTCGTGGGGCGATGGGGTCTACAAGTCGACCGACGGCGGCAAGACCTACGTCAACATGGGCCTCAAGACCTCCCGCTACATCAACCGCATCGTCATCGACCCGCGCAACAACGACATCGTCTTTGTTGCGGCGACGGGAAGTCTCTGGGGGCCGGGCGGAGAGCGGGGCGTCTACAAGACGATCGACGGCGGCAGGACGTGGAAGCAGGTGCTGAAGGTCGACGACGACACGGGCGCGAACGACCTCGTGATGGACGCGACCAACGATCAGATTCTGTATGCGTCCACGTATCAGCGCCGGCGCACCGCGTGCTGCATGAATGGCGGCGGCCCCGGCAGCGGCATCTGGAAGTCCACCGACAGCGGCGAGAAGTGGACGCGGCTGACCAACGGCATCCCGAACGAGCCGATGGGCCGCATCGGTCTCGACGTCTATCGCAAGCGCCCCAACATTCTGTATGCGGTGATCGAAGGGCAGTCGCCCGTTCAGGGACGCGGACGCGGCGCGCAGGG
>DASQHH010000817.1:0-2657 GCA_035632195.1 Vicinamibacterales bacterium | reverse complement strand
AGCTTGCCCGGATCGTCCACGCGAACCGCGGCGATCATCGCGTCGTAGTGCAGATTGTTCGACAGTTTCACGTACTGCTCGAACAGCGACACGACGCGGCTCATCGTCTGCTCGGTGTCGGCGGACTGCTCGCGCTGCTTCGGCAGCACCTTGACGACGACGCGGTAGAAGCCTTTGTCTTCCTTCCACTCGACGGCGCGGGCGCGGTCCACGCCTTCGACGAGCACCTTAATGTTGCCGTCGGGCAGCTTGAGGCTCTGGACCACGTTGGCCACGCAGCCCATCGTGTAGATGTCCTCGGGGCGCGGGTCGTCGACCGACGCGTCGTGCTGCGCCGCGAGAAAGATGCGCTTGTCCTTGAGCAGCGCGTGCTCGAGCGCGCGCGTGGAACTGGGCCGTCCGATGACGAACGGCATCATCATGTGCGGGAAAACGACGACGTCGCGGAGCGGAACGATCGGGAGGGTTTCGTAGACTTCCAAGGATGATTCCTATCCGGCCTTTTCGATCAGGGTGATCGGTTTGTCCTTCGCCATGACGGATTCGCGCGTGATCGTCACTTCGCGGACCTTCTTCTGGTTCGGCACCTGATACATCAGGTCGAGCATCAGGTCTTCGATGATCATCCGCAGGCCGCGCGCGCCGATCTTGCGCTCGAGCGCGGACTCGGCAATCGCCTCGAGCGCGTCGTCGGTGAAGCGCAGCTTCACGTTCTCGTACTCGAAGAGCTTCATGTACTGCCGCGTGATCGCGTTGCGCGGCTGCGTCAGGATCTGGATGAGCGCCGGCTTGTCCAGTTCGTGCAGCGTGCCGACGACCGGCAGGCGGCCGACGAACTCGGGAATGAGTCCGTACTTGATCAGATCCTGCGGCTCGAGCTGCTCGAGGGTCGCGCCGATGTCGCGCGACCGGATCGACTTCACATCCGCCTTGAAGCCGAGCGTCTTCTTGCCGACGCGGCGCTCGATCTGTTTGTCGAGACCGACGAACGCGCCGCCGCAGATGAAGAGGATGTTGCTCGTGTCGACCTGGAAGAACTCCTGGTGCGGGTGCTTGCGTCCGCCCTGCGGCGGGACGTTGGCGACCGTGCCTTCGAGGATCTTCAGCAGCGCCTGCTGGACGCCTTCGCCCGATACGTCGCGGGTGATCGACGGGTTCTCGTCCTTGCGGCAGATCTTGTCGACTTCGTCGATATAGATGATGCCCTGCTGGCACTTCTCGATGTCGCCGCCCGCCGCCTGCAGCAGCTTGAGGATGATGTTCTCGACGTCCTCGCCGACATAGCCGGCCTCGGTCAGCGTCGTCGCGTCGACGATCGTGAAGGGGACCGAGAGGAGCTTGGCGAGCGTCTGCGCGAGCAGCGTCTTGCCGGTGCCGGTCGGGCCGATGAGCAGGATGTTGCTCTTCGTCAGCTCGATGTCGTTGCGGCTGCGCGGCTGCTTCTGAATCTCAATCCGCTTGTAGTGGTTGTAGACCGCGACGGCCAGCTTTTTCTTGGTCCGCTCCTGGCCGATGACGTACTCGTCGAGGAACTTCTTGATTTCCTGGGGCGTGGGCAGCGAAGAGCGAGTGCCGCGGTTTTCGAACTTGTTGTCGTCCGCGATGATGTCGTTGCAGACTTCGACACACTCGTCGCAAATGAAGACGGTCGGGCCCGCGATGAGCTTCCGGACGTCGTTCTGGTCCTTGTTGCAGAACGAGCAGCGCAGGACCTCGGTTTCGCCCGCCTTTTTCACCATTTACGCCCTTTTGCGGATGACATCGTCAATGATACCGTATTCCTTCCCCTGGTCGGCCGTCATGATGTAGTCCCGCTCGGTATCCTCCTGGATACGCTTTTCGGACTGTCCCGTATGGTGTACCAGGATGCCATTGATGCGCTCACGCATTCTGAGGATTTCGCGGGCCGCAATATCAATATCGGTCGCTTGGCCCGCCAAACCAGACATCAAGGGCTGGTGAATGACGATCCGTGAATTTGGAAGGGCGAACCGCTTTCCTTTCGCCCCCGCCGCTAACAGAACTGCAGCCATGGACGCCGCCTGACCGATGCAAATGGTCTGCACGTCCGGCTTGATGAACTGCATGGTGTCGTAAATAGCCATCCCGGCGGTAATCGAGCCGCCTGGGCTGTTGATGTAGAGCTGAATGTCCTTGTCCGGGTCTTCGGCCTCGAGAAACAGCATCTGGGCGATCGCCAGATTGGCGATGCCGTCGTCGATGGGAGTCCCGATGAAGATGATGCTGTCCTTGAGCAGGCGCGAGAAGATGTCGTACGCCCGTTCGCCGCGGTTCGTCTGCTCGACGACCATGGGGACGAGCTGATTTCGAGCGTCAACAGGGCTCATAACTCACTCTTCGGGGCGACTCAGTAATTCGAGGTGATTGTCGGGGAAATAATCGCGGGACGGGGACGTTATTCCTTGATTCCCTACGGCGCGATTGTAGCACGCGACATCACGAAGTCAACGGACTTCTCCCGGCGCAAGCCGGCGGCGACGCGCGAGAGACTGCCTTCCTTTTCGAGCGCGGCGCGCACGGCGAGCGGCGCGCGGCCGGTCCGTTCCGCGTAGCGCGCGACCTCCTGATCGATGTCCTCGCCGCTGACGTCGAGTTTCTCGCGCCGCGCGATCTCGTCCAGCACGATCGCCGCGCCG
>DASQHH010000816.1:0-1747 GCA_035632195.1 Vicinamibacterales bacterium | reverse complement strand
ACGGCCGGTCCGATCGTCATCAAGGGCGTCGTCGTCAACGGGCTCGTGGGATGTGACCGCTACGGCAACGACGGCTGCTGGATCAGCGGCCACGACGCCGCGACCGGCAAAGAGCTGTGGCGTTTCAACACGATCGCGCGGACCGGGCAGCCGGGCGCCGAGACGTGGGGCAAGCTCGCCGACAACCTGCGGGTCGGCGGGGAGTCGTGGATCGCTGGCAGCTATGATCCGGATCTCGATCTGACGTACTGGGGCACGGCGCAGGCCAAGCCCTGGATGCGCGCCAGCCGCGGCACGACCAACTTCGACAACGCCCTTTACACGAGTTCGACGCTCGCGCTGCGTCCGAAGGACGGCACGCTCGCGTGGCACTACCAGCACGCGCCGGGCGAGTCGCTCGACCTCGACGAGGTGTTCGAGCGCGTGCTCGTCGACATCGGCGATCAGAAGGTCGTGTTCACGATCGGCAAAGCTGCGATCCTCTGGAAGCTCGATCGCCGCAACGGTCAGTACATCGGGCACAAGGAGACGCTGTTCCAGAACGTCTTCGACTCGTTCGATCCGAAGACGGGTTCTCCGCAGTACCGCGCCGACATCCTCGAGCAGAAGACGGGCGAATGGGTCCAGTCGTGCCCGAGCACCGAGGGCGGCCACAACTGGCAGGCGATGAGCTATCACCCCGGCACGCAGACGCTGATCATCCCGCTCAGCCAGTCGTGCATGGAAATGCGCGGCCGCGTCATCGAGCCGACGAACGGATCCGGCGGCACCGGCGCGGACCGCCGCTTCTTCGAAATGCCCGGTACCGACGGCAACGTCGGCAAGCTCGCCGCGTTCGACGTGAAGACGATGAAAGAGGTGTGGAGCCGCGAGCAGCGGTCGCCGTTCCTCACCGCGGTTCTGACCACCGCGAGCGGCATCGGCTTCGTCGGCGACCTGGATCGCACCTTCCGCGCCTTCGATGTCCGGACCGGGGAAACGCTGTGGCAGTCGCGCCTCGGCACGACCGTCATGGGATATCCGGTCGCGTTCAGCGTCGGCGGCCGCGAGTACATCGCGGTGACGACGGGCGCGCAGGGCGGCGGCAGCCCGCGTGTCGTCCCGCGGACGATCATTCCGGAAGTGCGCCAGCCGGCGACCGGGAACGCGCTCTACGTATTCGCGCTGCCCGAGCGCGGAAACCGCTCGACAGCCCAGTAGCGCAGGCCTTAAGGCCTGCGCTCCGTTTCTTTCGGGGAGGACGCGATGAAATCGATCCGGCTCTCTGTCGTGCTCGCGGCGATGTCGACGGTCGCGCTTCTCGCGCAGTCGCCGTCGCCGACCGTGTCGCAGCTGATGCAGTCGCGCCACTGGAGCGGACAAGGCGTCGCTCCGGTATACGAAGGCTTCGACATCAACGCCGATGGCTCCTTCAATATGTGGTTCGGCTATATGAACCGCAACTACGAAGAAGCGCTCGATGTGCCGATCGGTCCGAATAACTCATTCGGACCTGGCGACCGGGGGGCAGGGGCCCCCGGAGTGGACGTCGACCGGGGACAACCGACCCACTTCGTGGCTCGCCGGCACAAAGACGTCTTCAAGGTAGTCGTGCCGAAGGATTTTCCGAAAGACGGTCAGCTGGTCTGGACGCTCACGGCGCACGGGCAAACGGACAAGGTCGCCGGCACCCTCAACCCGGTCTGGCAGATCGATCACGAGCGCGCGACGCGGGGCGGCAACAGCGAGAAGATCGATTCGAACACAC
>DASQHH010000815.1:0-9102 GCA_035632195.1 Vicinamibacterales bacterium | reverse complement strand
GGTGCGCGAATACCGGCGGCGCAAACCCGAGCGCCTCGTACAGCAGCACCTGGCGCGGCGTATTCGAGATGTGGTCCTCGCCCCGGATCACGTGCGTAATCTCCATCAGCGCATCGTCGACCACGACGGAGAAGTTGTACGCCGGATTGCCGTCGGCCCGGACAATGACCGGGTCGCCGATGACCTCGGTGGTGAATCGCACGTCGCCGCGGACGGCGTCGCTGAAGACGACCTCGCGGTTTGCGGGAATCATGAACCGGATCGCGGGCCGTTCGCCGCCGGCGATGCGCTGCTGCGCCTGCTCGCGCGGCAGGCGCCGGCAGGTTCCGGCGTAGCGCGCGGGCTGCCCGGCCGCGAGTGCCTCCTGGCGCTCGGCCTCGAGCTGCGCCGTGGTGCAGAAGCAGTAATACGCGTTGCCCGCGGCGAGCAGCTCCTTGGCGTATGACTGATACAGGTGCAGGCGCTCCGACTGGCGGTACGGTCCGCGCGAACCGCCGACGTCCGGTCCCTCGTCCCAGTCGAGACCCAGCCAGCGCAGGTCCGCGACGATCGACGACTCCGACTCCTTCGTCGAGCGCTCGACGTCGGTGTCCTCGATGCGGAGGATGAACGTGCCGCCGTGGCCGCGCGCGAGCAGCCAGTTGAACAGCGCCGTGCGCGCGTTGCCGACATGCAGATGGCCCGTGGGGCTTGGTGCGAAGCGAACTCTCATTGATGACGACGGGCGGAGCCTGCTCCGCCCCTACCTGGTGCGCACATTCCGTCCTACGCGCGACCGGCGGCGCGCAACAGCGCAATCGCGTGCGCCGCGATCGCTTCGCCGCGGCCGACAGCGTCGACGCCTTCGTTGGTCTTGCCTTTGATGCTGACCCGCGACGCGTCGACGCTCAGCGCGGAGGCGAGCCCGGCGCGCATGGCGTCCACGTGATCCTTGATTTTCGGCTTCTCGAGCACGACCGTGACGTCGACGTTGCCGACCTCGTAGCCCTGCTCGCGGACGAGCACGACGGCGCGCCGCAGCAAGTCGATGCTCGACGCATCCTTCCATGCCGGATCGGTATCCGGAAAGTGGCGCCCGATGTCGCCAAGACCCAGGGCGCCGAGGACGGCGTCCGTGATCGCGTGGCAGACGACATCCGCATCCGAGTGGCCGAGTGCGCCGTGCGTCGACGGGATGGTCACGCCGCCCAGGACGAGCGGGCGCCCGACCACCAGGCGGTGCAGGTCGTAGCCGGTGCCGGCCCGGCCCGTCCGCGCCGGCGCGATTGCGCGTCTCGCGGCGTCGAGATCGGACTGCGTCGTGATCTTCACGTTCGCCGGATCGCCGCTGACGACGTGCACGGCGTGTCCCGCCCGCTCGGCGAGCGCCGCCTCGTCGGTCGCGACGGCGTCTCCCCCTGCCTTGATCGCCTGTTCGAGCACGGCGCGGCGGAAGCCCTGCGGCGTCTGTGCGAGAAACACCGTCTCGCGCGGAATCGTCTCGACAACGCGGCCGCCGGCCGCGCGCTTGACGGTGTCGCTGGCCTCGAGCGCGGGAATCACCGCTCCGTGTCTGGCCGCGGCGTCGATCGTGCGATCGATCAGGTCGGCGCTGACGAACGGCCGCGCCGCATCGTGCACGAGGACGACGTCGGCTTTCGGCGATACCCGCATGAATCCGTTCGCGACGGAATCCTGACGGCGGAGTCCACCGGCGACGATCGCCCGCGGCTTCGTTCCGGGCGGAAGCGCAAGGCCGTCCGCCGATCGATCCGATGCAGGCACCACGACGATGATCTCCGACACGCGCGGATGCGCGTCGAAGGCGCCCACGCTGTGCGCGAGCATCGAGCGGCCGCCGATGTCGAGAAGCTGCTTCGGCGTCGGCCCGCCGAGGCGCGTGCCGCTCCCGCCTGCCGCGATGATGGCTGACACGAACATCAGGTCCGATTCTGTAGCGTATCCACGGTGCGCGCAACCACGTCGTGCACGCGGTCGGCGAGCGCCTTGGCGTCCTGCACCGTCGGTTCGTCGATCGCCGGCGGCTGGATGGGATCGTGCACGATCAGCCGGACGTCCGCCGGCTCGGTCCGCAGGCGGCCTTTCGGCATCACTTGCCGGGTGTTGATCACCGCGAGCGGCACGATCGGCAGCTGCGCCTGGATCGCGAGCATGAAGCTGCCGGCCTTGAAGCGGTTGACGCGCCCGTCGCTGGTGCGCGTCCCCTCGGCGTAGATGATGAGCGACAGTCCCTCGGACACGAGCGCGCGCCAGCGCCGCAGGATGCCCACGCGGTCGGGACTCTTGCGATCCACGAACAGATGTCCCCCGCGGCGCAGGTGCCAGCCGAGCACGGGAAAGCGCGCCAGCGATTCCTTCGCAATGATCCGGATTTGATACGGCAGCGACGAGAAGATGACCGGCGTGTCGTAAATGCTCTGATGATTCGATACGAACACATAGGTCGTGCCCGGGACGATGCGATCGAGTCCGTCCACGGCGACGCGGACGCCGGTCGTCTTGAGGATCAGCCAGGACCAGGTGCGCGCGCAGCCGTGCGCGAAGTAGCCGCGGCGGTCGAAGAGGCTCGAGACAATCGACGCCGCGCCGCAGACGATCGTGTAAACCGTGATGGCGGGAATGAGATAGAAGACCGTCCGCCACCAGTGGAACGGTGGAAGCTTCAACGGCTCAGGATTCTACCGCGTGTCTCAGGTCTGCTGCGCGTGCGGCGTCGCCGCTGCCGTGCGCATCGCGACCGGAGCCGCGACCGGCACCGGCATGCCCGACTCGATGTAGCGGCCGAAGATCATCTTGCCCGCCGTCGTCTGGAGAACGCTGGTGACGACGACGTCTATCGTTTTGCTGATCATCTTCCGCGCGTTGTCCACGACGACCATCGTCCCGTCGTCGAGGTACGCGACGCCCTGGTTGTATTCCTTGCCTTCCTTGAGGATGAAGACTTTCATCAGCTCGCCGGGAAGGACGACCGGCTTGAGGGAATTGGCCAGCTCGTTGACGTTGAGCACCTGCACGCCGCGCAGCTGAGCGACTTTGTTGAGATTGAAGTCGTTCGTCACGATTTTGCCCTGCAGCGTGCGCGCGAGCTCGATCAGCTTGAGGTCCACCTCGCGGACGTCGGGAAAGTCGAGATCGGAGATCGATACGTCGAGCCCGGACATCTTCTGGATCTTCTGCAGGATGTCGAGCCCGCGGCGGCCCCGGTTGCGTTTCATCGAATCGCCCGAGTCGGCGACCAGCTGCAGCTCCTTCAGCACGAACTGCGGGATGACGAGGGTGCCGTCCATGAAGCCGGTCTCGCAGACGTCGGCGATTCTGCCGTCGATGATCACGCTCGTGTCGAGAATGCGGTAGCGGCGCTGCGGTCCGGCCGCGCGGAACAGTCCCGCGAGCCGCGCCGGCTCGAGCCACTCGCCGTGCTTGCCGCCGATGACGAGCCCGAGAGAGGGCAGCACGAGCAGGATCAGCGTGTGGAGGAACGCGACGCGCGGATCGCCGACGTTGGCCCAGAACAATCCCGCACCGATGGCGCGCGCGAGGCCAAGGCCGATGCCGCACCCGACAAGCGCGCCGAGCATCCGGGTCACTTCGGTCTCGCGCAGACGGGCCTCGAAGAACACGACCGCCGCGGCAATGAACAGGCCGAAGGCGAGATTCGGAATCAGGCCGAATGAAAGAGGCTGGACGAGAGAGGCGGCGTAGGCGACCGCGGTGACAAACAGAACCCTAGCGAGCGTAAACCAGGCCATGGGCACCCTATAAATAAGGTGGAACCATACCACTGTTTGTAACCGGATGTAACCATTTGTGAAAAAACTTAGGCGAGCATCTCGTCCAGAGCCTCGCCGACCGTCCGAACGCCGACCAGCTCGCAGTCGCCCGAAGCGTCCCGATCCGCAGGGTCGATGTTCGCGTCGGGCATGATGCAGCGCCGGAATCCCATCTGGGCGGCCTCCCGCACGCGCAACGCGGCCTGCGAGATCCCTCGGATTTCGCCCGCCAGTCCGACCTCGCCGAACATGGCCGTCGTCGCCGGAATGACGCGATTGCGGACGCTCGACGCAATGGCGGCGAGGATTCCGAGGTCGGACGCCGGTTCATCGATGGTCATCCCGCCCGCGATGTTCACGAACACGTCGTCCCCAATCAGATTGAGCCCCGCTCGCTTCTCGAGCACCGCAAGCAGCAGGGACAGCCGCTGCTGGTCGATGCCGCTCGCCATGCGCCGCGCGGTGCCGTAGTTGCTGGAGCTGACGAGCGCCTGCACTTCGACGAGGATCGGCCGCGACCCTTCAACCGAGCAGAGCACTGCGGAACCTGGCGCGTTCGCTGGCCGCTCGGACAGGAAGAGCTTCGATGGATTCGGCACCGGACGCAGACCCGTGGACGTCATTTCGAACACACCGAGCTCGCTGATGGCGCCGAACCGGTTCTTCACTGCACGGACCACGCGATGCGAATGGTGTCGCTCGCCCTCGAAGTACAGAACGGTGTCGACGACATGCTCGAGCGCCTTCGGTCCGGCCAGGCTGCCGTCCTTCGTCACATGGCCGACGAGAAACGTCGGAACGTTCCGGCCTTTCGCGGTGAACAGCAGCTGCGTCGCCGCCTCGCGCACCTGCCCGATGCTGCCGGGCGCGGACTGGAACTTGAGCGAAAACACCGTCTGCACCGAGTCGACGACAACGAGCGCGGGTTTGACGCGGTCGATTTCTTCGAGGATGCGCTCGAGACAGGTCTCTGCGAGCAGATAGAGAGGCGCTCGGCCGACGTTCAGCCGCTCGCCGCGCGACTTGATCTGGTGCTCGGACTCCTCGCCGGATGCGTAGAGCACGGGGCCGATCGCGCCCGCGATGTTTGCGGCCGCCTGCAGCAGCAGCGTCGACTTGCCGATGCCCGGTTCGCCGCCGAGCAGCACGAGCGAGCCGGGGACGATGCCGCCGCCCAGCACTCGGTCGAACTCGCCGATGCCGGTCGTCAGCCGTGCGTGCGACTCGATCTCGATGTCTGAATAGAGACGTGCCCCTGACCCAGCGCCGGCGAGCGCATAGCGATGATTCGCGGCCGGCGCGCCGCCGGATTCCTGCGCGCGCTCCTCGACGAACGAATTCCACGCGCCGCAGTCCGGACACTTGCCGAGCCACTTGGCGGACTGCGATCCGCACTGCTCGCAGACGAAAACAGTCGACGACTTCTTCGCCACGAAGCGATTATGACATCGTCCCGCCTTCGCGGCGGCTACGCGTATACGCGCTCGATGCGGCTGCCGATGCGGCAGAGGATTTCGTACGGGATGGTGCCGATCTGTGCGGCCATTTCGCGGACGTCGATCCGATCGCCGTCCTGCGCGCCGATGATGACGACCTCGTCGCCCGGCGACACGTCCAGGCCGGTGACATCCGCGGCCAGCATGTCCATGCAGACGGAGCCGACGATGGGAGCGCGCCGGCCGCGAATCAGCACGAAGCCCCGTCCGGAGAGGCGCAGGTCGAGGCCGTCGGCATAGCCCGCCGGTACGATGGCGAGCGTCGTAGGCTGCTCGGCCCTGAACGTGACACCGTAGCCGACGCCTTCTCCCGCGCGCACACCCTTGACGGCGACGATGCGGCTGCGCAGCGTCATGATCGGCGTCAAGGGCAAGGTCGAACCGAGCGGCGGCGGTACCAGTCCGTAGAGAAGCAGGCCTGGCCGCACGCGGTCGTACCACACGCGCGAGTCGCGCAGCAGCGCGGCGCTGTTCGCCGCGTGTCTATACCAACCGTTATGTGCTCTGTCCCCAGGCGCGGGGACAGAGCTCGCGACTGGGGACAGAGCTCTCGGTCGGGGACAGAGCTCAGCGGCCTCAGCGGCCTCAGCAGCCGCGCGCTCGAAGCGGACGCGCTGCTCGGCGAAAAGCGGCGATTCGGGATCGTCCGCAGTCGCGAAATGGGTGTAGATCGCCTCCAGGTCCAGATTCGGACTCGCCAGCAGCGCCGGCAGGGTCCGCTTCAGATTGTCGAAGCGGAAGCCGAGGCGGTTCATGCCGGTGTCGATCTTCAGGTGGTAACGCAGTTTCGCTTTGTGCGTCGCCGCGGCTGCCTGCACGGCATGCGCCGCGCCGGGCGTCGAAATCGTCGGGGTCAGCCGGCAGTCGAACAGGCCGTCGAGATCGCTCACGCTCAGCGCCCCGAAGACCAGAATCTGCGCCCGCACTCCAGCCTGCCGCAGCGCGTGCCCTTCCTCGATGTCCGCGCACGCGAGGAGATCGGCGCCGGCCTCCTCGAGCGCGCGCGCCACCTGTCCCGCGCCGTGTCCGTACGCGTTCGCCTTGACGACGGCGATGACGCCGGGAGCGCGGCCGGAATCCCGCTTCAGGTATTCGACAATGGCGCGGTAGTTCGACCGGAGGGCGTCCAGGTCAATGCACGCGACGGTCGGTCGGATCACGCCGCGCCTACGGCGAGGTTCTCGAAGCGGGTGAACTCGCGGATGAACGCCAGCCTCACAACCCCGGTCGGGCCGTTGCGCTGCTTGCCGACGATGAGCTCGGCAACGCCCTGGTTGTCGGCCGGCGCGTCGGATTTGTCTGCGTACTGATCCTCGCGGTAGATGAAGACGACGACGTCGGCGTCCTGTTCGAGGGCTCCGGACTCGCGGAGGTCGGAGAGCTGCGGGCGGTGGTCAGACCGCGATTCCGGCGCGCGGCTCAACTGCGACAGGACGACCAGCGGCACGTTCAGCTCCTTCGCCAGCCCCTTCAGCGACCGCGAAATCGACGCGAGCTCCAGCGTGCGGTTCTCGAACCGTCCGCGTCCCTGCATCAACTGGATGTAGTCCACGACGATCAGGTTGAGGCCGTGCTCCGCGGCGAGGCGCCGGCACTTCGCCCGCATCTCGAGCACGCCGATCGACGGCGAGTCGTCGATGAAGATCTTCGCTTCGCTGAGCGTGCCGATCGCCTGGGACAACCGGCCCCAGTCCCGCTCGCCGAGGAACCCGCCGCGAAGGCGGTGGGCGTCGATGCGCGCTTCAGCCGTCAGCATGCGAAGGAACAGCTGCTCCTTCGACATTTCGAGGCTGAACACGCCGACCGTCATGTCGGTCTTCGTCCCGACGTGCTGGGCGATGTTGAGCACGAGGCTCGTCTTCCCCATCGACGGACGCGCCGCGACGATGATGAGATCCGAGGGCTGCAGGCCGGACGTCATCTCGTCGAGATCGGTGAAGCCGGTCGGGACGCCGGTGATCAGCTCCTTGCGCGCGTGGAGCTTCTCGATCGTGTCGAGGCTCGACTGCGCGAGGTCGCGCAGCGAGACGAAGCCGTCCCGGACCTTCTGATCCGCAATCGCGAAGATTGCGTGCTCCGCCTCGTCGAGGATGACGTCGGCCTCCTGCTCCGCCTCGTACGCATTGGTCAGGATCTTGTTCGCCGAGAAGATCAGGTTCCTGAGCGTCGCCTTCTCTTTGATGATCCGCGCGTAGTACTCGACGTTCGTCGATCGCGGGACACCGTCGACGAGCGCCGCGATGTACGCCGGGCCGCCGACTTCGTCGACCTCGCCGGACCGCCCGAGCTCCTCCTTCAGCGTGACGAGATCGATCGCGTTGCCGCGCTCGGCGAGCGCGACCATCTTCTCGAAGATCCGGCGGTGCGCGTCGCGGAAGAAATCCGCCGGCTTGAGCACCTCCGCGGCGAGGTTGAACGCGTCGTTGTGCAGGAGGATTGCCCCGAGGACGGATCGTTCGGCTTCGAGATTGTGAGGAAGCGTGCGCTCGGCGACAGTGGTGGCCACGGGAAAAGTGAACTGTAACAAAAAACTCGGAGCGGGCGATTGCCCAACTCCGAGTTTTTCTTCTGACTTCCGACTTTTAACTTTTCGCCGCAGGCGCTTTTTCCGGTTCGCCCTCCGCGACGACGCGCACCTTGACGTGGGTCGTCACCTCGCGATGCAGCTTGACGGGAACGTCGTATTCGCCGAGTTTCTTGAACGGCTCCTGCAGCACGATTTTCCGGCGATCGAGCTCGAATCCCTTCGCTGCCAGCGCAGCGGCGATGTCGGCGCTCGTCACGGAGCCGTAAAGGGCCTCGGTCTCGCCGACGCGCCGCGGGATCTGGATGTCGACGTTCGCCATCCGGTCCGCCAGGGCCTGCGCGACTTTCTGCTCCTCCGCTTCTTTGGCGTCGAACTTGGCGCGCTCGCGCTCGATCACTTTCTTGTTGCCATCGGTGGCCGGCAGCGCCAGCTTCCTGGGCAGCAGGAAGTTGCGCGCGTAGCCGTCGGCGACCTTCACGATCTCGCCGCGGCGGCCGAGATTGTCCACGTGCTCTCTGAGAATCACTTCCATAACACCCTCACTCCGTGACGTACGGGATAAGGGCAATCTGACGCGCCCTCTTGATCGCGGTCTGGAGCTTGCGCTGGTGCATCGCGCACGTGCCGGAAATCCGCCGCGGCAGGATCTTGCCGCGCTCGGGGACGAACGGCGCGATGAGCTTGGTGTCCTTGTAGTTGATGTCGTCGATCTTGTCCGCGCAGAACTTGCACACCTTGCGGCGGCGGAACAGCGTGCGGCGCTGGCCCTGAGCCTTGTCGCCGGTCTTCTTGTCGCCTTTCCCGCGCCCTCCGCCCGAGCGGCCCTGTCCGAATGGCATTTAAACCTCCACTCCGTCGAAACGATCGTCGTCCATGTCGTCCGGTTCGCTCTGGCGCCCCTCGCCGGGCTGGCGGACGGGCGGCAGCCCGCGCTTGACGCGCCGGCGCTCCGAATCCGACTGACGCTTCGTCCGCGTGCGTTCGATGACTTTCTTCTCCTCGTCGACGCGCACGATCATGTGCCGGACGACCTGGTCCATCACGCGCAGCCTCCGGTCGAGCTCTTTCATCAGCTCGCCCGCCCCGTTGATCACCTCGAGGACGTACACGCCCTCTTTATGGTGTCCGATCTCGTACGCCAGCTTGCGGCGGCCCCAGTTGTCGGTCTTCTCGATTGCGCCGTTCATCTTCGACACGACGCCCTCGATCTGCGCGTGCACCTCGGCGATCTGCTGTTCGGTGCTGTCGGGTGGAAGGATGTAGACGAGCTCGTACTGTCGGTCTGCCATGCGCGCTCCTTCAGGACCTC
>DASQHH010000814.1:0-5099 GCA_035632195.1 Vicinamibacterales bacterium | reverse complement strand
TGGTCCGCCAGGGGCTCCTCACCGCGAGCTGGGGAACGTCCGACAACAACCGCCGCGCGAAGTTCTACGACCTGACCGCCGCGGGACGCAAGCGCCTGAAGGAAGAGACCTCTGAGTGGAACCGACTGGCGGTCGCGATCGCGACTGCGCTCGCTCATGACCGTGTGTAGGGGCGGAGCCTGCGCCGCCCGGAGGGACGACGATGTTTGATCGCATGGATGCCGACATCGACGAAGAGCTCCGGTCGCACATCCAGATGCGCGCCGACGACCTCGTGACGTCGGGGATGGAACGCGCCGCTGCCGAGCGCCAGGCGCGCATCGAGTTCGGCGGACAATTGAAATTCAAAGAAGCGACGCGCGAAGCCGCCGGCATCGCCTGGTTCGACACGCTGATCCAGGATCTCCGCTTCAGCGCGCGCGTCCTGCGCAAGTCTCCAGGTTTCGCCCTCACGGCCATCATCACGCTGGCGCTCGGCATCGGCGCCAACGCCGTCGTGTTCAGCGTGCTGAACGCGTTCATCATCCGTCCGCTCGATCTTCCGCAGGCGGAGTCGCTGTATCAGATCGAGCGCGGACCCGGAAAGGCCGGCGCGCAGTCCTATCCGGACTACCGCGATCTGCGCGATCGGAACCGGACCTTCGACGGCCTCGCCACCTACGACTTCTCCCAGCTGGGACTGGACACCGGCGACAATAACCCGACGCGCGTCTGGGCCATCATGGCCAGCGGCAACTATTTCGACGCGCTTCAAATCCAGCCGTTCCTCGGGCGATTCTTCCACGCGGGTGACGAACACGGCCTGGGCAGCGTCCCGTACATCGTGCTCTCCCATAGCTACTGGCACTCGCGCTTCCACGACGACCCGTCCGTCGTCGGGCGCGTCGTTCGCGTGAACAAGCACCCGTACACGATTCTCGGCGTCGCGCCACCTGTCTTCCGCGGAACGTTGCTCTTCATCGCGCCCGAGCTGTTCGTCCCCCTGGTAGACGCGGTGGAGCTGGATGGCAACGGCAATTTCGAGCGCCGGGGCTCGCACTGGCTGTTCCAGATCGTGGGGCACCTCAAGAACGGCGTCACGCCCGCGCAGGCGATCGCGGATCTCAATCGCATCGGCGCGGACCTCGAGCGCACGTATCCCAAGGAAGACGGGCAGATGACGTTCACGCTCGCGCGGCCCGGGCTGTACGGCGACTACCTCGGGCCGCCGGTCCAGGGATTCCTCGCCGGCCTGATGCTGCTCGCGGCGTTGATTCTGCTGGCGGCATGCGCGAACCTCGGCAGCCTCTTTGCCGCGCGGGCGGCTGACAGGTCCCGCGAGGTCGCGCTGCGCCTGGCACTCGGCGCCGGACGGGGACGAATCCTGCGTCAGCTGTTCACAGAGGCGATCCTCGTCTCGATCATCGGCGGCGCCGCCGGCGTTGCTGCGGGCCTTATCGTCCTGCGCGCGCTCAGTGCGTGGCAGCCGTTCTCTCGATTTCCGATCCACGTGCCGGTGACGCCGGACGCAACGGTGTATCTCGTCGCGCTGCTGGTGTCGGTGGCGAGCGGGTTCCTGTTCGGCGCCGTTCCGGTACGTCAGACGCTGCGGACGGATCCGTACGAGGTCGTCAAGGCCGGAACGATCGCCGGCAACGCGAGGGCCTTCGGGCTCCGCGATCTGCTGCTCGTCGCTCAGATCGCGATCTGCGCCGTGCTGGTCACCTCGTCGATCGTTGCCATCCGCGGCCTCGTCCGCGAAATGCGCGGCCGGTTCGGCTTCGACCCGTCCAACGCGCTGATCGTCGAAGCCGGCATCGGCATGGCCGGATACGGATCGGCCGATGCGGCGCCGCTCCAGAAGCGGATTGTCGAGTCACTCGAGCAGGTGCCCGGCGCCGAAGCGGTCGGCCTCGTCGACAATCTGCCGCTCTGGGGCGGCTCGTCCACGATGATGATCTTCGACGATGCGGCGACGGACCTGCGGCCGGGCAGGCAGAAAGCCGAGCCCGCCGTGTTCCGCGTCTCGCCCGATTACCTGCGCGCCGCCGGCACGGCGCTGCTCGCGGGACGCACGTTTACATGGCGCGACGACGGCAAAACGCCGCGCGTGGCGATCGTGAATGAGGAGTTCGCGCGGCGGATGTTCGGGTCGGTCGCAGGCGCCATCGGCGGCTCTTTCAAAGTGAGCGGCGGAACGCGCCTGCAGATCGTCGGCGTCGTGGAGAACGGAAAGTATCAGCACACTACCGAACCGTGGATGCCGGCCATGTTCTTCCCGTTCCTGCAGTCGCCCGCCGGAAGTACGTGGCTGGTCGTCCGGTCGAGGCGCGATCCGCAGGATCTGGCCATCGGGGCGCGTCAGGCGCTTCGCGGTATCGACGCGGCCATCCCCACGTTCACCGAAACTTGGGAAAACGATTTGAATACCGGCACGGCGCACTTCGGCCCGCGCGTGGCGACCGCTGCGCTCGGCGTCCTCGGCGCGATGGGGGCGATGCTGTCGGTGACCGGCATCTTCGGCCTGGCGGCCTATTCGCTCAGCAAACGGCGGCGCGAACTTGGAATCCGCATGGCCCTCGGCGCGCAGAAGAGGGAAGTGCTGCAGGCGGCGCTCGGCCGGGCGCTCAGGCTGCTGGCGGTCGGGTCCATCGCCGGTCTGGTGCTCGGCATCCTGGCGAGCCGCGTCCTCGGCGCAATCGTGTATCAGGCGACGCCGCGCGATCCGATCGTGATCGGCGGCGTCGTCGTGGCGATGGCGTTGCTCGGCCTGATCGGGACGTGGATCCCCGCGCAGCGCGCGCTGGCGGTCAGTCCGCTGATCCTGCTGCGCGAAGAGTAGGTGACAGAGAGAGTCTTCACCGTTCCCGCCGCCAGTCCCGCTCCTTGTGCCTGTCCATCCTGTGGTCGTGCTCGTAGCGGCCGCGCTCGTCTTCCCAGTAGCCCGGTACGAACGCGCGTCCGTCGTGATACGGCGCGATCCAGTACGCCCCCGGACGGGGCGGGCGCGTCCAGTACCCGGCGTGCCACACCCAGCGGCGGCCGACCGGATACCAGTAGCCGTCGACCCACACGAAGTCGGGGCCGGGCATTGCGGCGACGCGCTGCACGCGCAGCGGCGGCGGCGGACCAATCTCTATGTTGAGCGACACCTGCGCGCGTGCCGTCGACGCCGGCGCCGCGAAGAGCGCAGCGACCGCGAGTACACGGAAGAAGTTCTTCATGAACCGATTATAAGGCGTCCCTGCGGCGCTTCTTCCGGCGCAGCGAGCCATGCCGTATCTGTAACGGCGATCACATTTCTCTACTTCGGTGACAGCTCGCGAACGAGGGTGGCTGCTCCCTCTTTCTCGACGATCTCGAGCGCCCGCGCCATGTCGGTCGCGCCGCGCAGGCCTCCTGCGACCGCGCCGCGGCCGGCGTCGCGCTGCCGGATCGCCGCGCCTTCCTCCTCGCGCCCGAGCGTCCGATAGACCAGCTCCATGATCGCTTCGACGTAGATGTGGCTGCGCACCGGCTGCGGCTCCGCTTTGTACTTCTCCCACGACGGCGTCGTCCCCCCGAGCGCCCGAATGCGCTCGTTGATGTAGCGGTGCAGCACCTCGTGGAACAGCATCTGCGAGAACTCGTTCTTCATCGCGATGCCCTGCTTCGTCCGGTCCAGGAGCTGCCGGACGTTCAACAGCAGCGGACTCGACATCGAAATGAAGGCCGGGCACGTGACGACGGTTGCGATGGTCTCGTGGAACCCGAACGGCAGCCCGGTCACCTTGACGGTTGTGGAGAACAGCGCGGGCGCTTCGCGGTCCCACTCGGCCTTCCACTCGTCCTGGTGCATGCGTGCGGTGTCGATCATCGGCTGATCGATGGGCTGCTTGATCGCCGTGTAGCACGCCGGATCGAAGAGCGGACTGTACGTGAACGTCACGCGCGGATCGGAATCGGCTGCGCCCGTCTGCGAAACCGTCGACAGCGTCAGTACGGCGATTGCGGCGATCGTCTTCCTCACGTCCGGCCTCCGGCCGCTATTGTTCCACAGCTCATCCTCGAGAGTTTTCGCTGCGTTCACATGACGGTGACGCAGACGTCGAGCCCCGCCGGTATTCCTGTCAATGCGGCACGTCGCCGCGCACACGCACGGAGGCTCGAATGAAGTCAGGCAGAATCAGACTCGCCCTCTCCGCAACCGCCATCATCGCCGCGGCGGCGCTCACCACATTCACGGCGCACGCCGACGACGTGAAGACGGTGTTCGTGATCGCGATGGAAAACCACAACTGGACGCAGCCCGCCAACCAGTTCACGGGCGGCATCCAGCAGATTTATCAGAACTCCGCGGCGCCGTTCATCAACAGCCTCGTCGCGGGCACGGCGACCGGCATCAGCGATCAGGTCGCGTACGCGAACGCGTATCACAATGTGCTCGCCACTCGGAGCGGAAGCAATCCGCACGTCCATCCGTCCGAGCCGAACTACCTCTGGGCGGAAGCCGGCACGAACTTCGACGTGCTGAACGACAACGACCCGTTCGGCACCAACGGAACGAACCAGACGACGACGGCCCATCTCGTCACCAGTTGACCGCGGCCGGCCGCACCTGGCGCTCCTATCAGGAAGACACGGACGTCGTGAGCGATTCCACCGGCAAGTTGAGCAACACCGTGCTGCCGGGGGACCAGTTCTTCGTGCCGCTCCGGAGCGTGTCAGGCACGTTCCTCGCCGGCTTCAACGAGTGGAACTTCTCGACGCAGTACAACTACGCCGCGAAGCACAACCCGCAGGTGTTCTTCACCGACAGCAACGGCGGCAACGATCTGACGGCGTCGAACCCGCTCGCGAAGCAGTACGCGCCCCTGCAGCAGCTCGCCGCCGATCTGGCCGGCGGCGGCGTCGCCGACTACAACTGGATCACGCCTAACCAGTTCAACGACATGCACACCGGACTGGCCAACGGCTTTGCCGGCCTGACCGGCGACAACGCCGACCGCTTCGACCACACGATTCCGTTCATCGTCATCTCGAAGGATGCGCACGCGAACGTCGACGGCGTGCCGTACGCCAACGTCCTCGATTACTCGCACTCGTCCTTCCTGCGGACGATGCAGGAGATCTTCCGCGTC
>DASQHH010000813.1:0-3513 GCA_035632195.1 Vicinamibacterales bacterium | reverse complement strand
CCCGGCTTTTCCTCGTCGTCCGCGAAGGCCCGTCCGGCGATCGGCGAAAGGCCCAGCACGCGCATCAACGCCGGACTGATCCGGTTGCCGGACACCTGCTCGGGCTCGCCGCCGCCGCCGCTGATCGTGAACGTGCTGAATCCGACGGCAGCCAGATCCTCGAACGCCTCCTGCTGCTCGCGCCACGACAGAAAGTTCAACACGGACGCGCCGTAGTTCGAGACGTTGAGGCGATCGTTCTTCTCCGCGACCTGCATGAGCCGCGCCGGCTGCTCAAACGGCAGCGGCCGCAGCAGGACGGCGTTGACGACGCTGAAGATGGCCGTATTGGCCGCGATGGCCAGCGCCACTGTGAGCACGACAGCCGCCGTGAACATCGGCGAGCGGCGCATCGTGCGCGCGGCGTAGCGGAGGTCGTTCAGCAGGACGAAGAGGTGTTCCTTCGGTGCGGTGCGGACGAGGTCGCCAGCGAGGTCGAGCCACAGACGGCGCGGCGGCTCGACGGGTGAACGATCCCGCATCATTTGCGTCATCTCGCGGCCGTATTCATCGCGGAATTCCGCAGGATAGAGGCGCAGCAGCGCGCGATAGACGCGATCCGAGAGACGCATCGGGTCACGTCGTCTTCGGAACGAGTCCCGTGGCGCGCGCCTGGCGAACCAGTCTTGCGAGGCGCAAAGTCTCTTCGGTCGCCGCCTGGCGGCCGAGCAGAGTGATGCGGTAATAGCGGCGGCGCACGTCGTCGTTGTCCGCGTCGGGCCGCTCGTCCAGTTCCTCGATCAGGCCGTCGTGGAGCAGCCTCTTGATCGAGCCGTACAGGGTGGCGGGGCCCAGTCGGACGGCGCCGTCGGTGCGCGCGGCCACGTCCTGCATGATCGCGTAGCCGTGGCGTTCGCGGTCGGCGACGGCGACGAGGATGTGCAGCGCCGCGACGGACAGCACGGCGCGACTATATCACCTTCCGATATAGCTCCCGGATTACAGAACTGTCGAGTTGCACACTTTTTTCGTCGTTTCACACTGTTTTGGGGCGCGCAACTCTATATGGCAGACCTGGCGCGTAGACTGCTCTCACTATGCGCTCTCGATCAACCGCCGTTGTCACCCACGCCGTCTTCGCCGCCCTGACAGCCGGGCTGGTCCTGGCGCTGTCGGCTGGCGGCTCGCAACCGAGCGCCGCCCCCAAGGGGCCGGCAATCCCCCAGAAATCGCGCGCCCGCGCCGTCAACACGGGACGCGCGCGCGTGATCGTCGAGCTCAAGCTCGCGTCACCGCACGTGCCGGAGCGTCAGCTGAAGACCGCCCAGGCCATTGCGGGCCAGCGGCAGGCCATCGCCACGCAGGCTGCGCGCGTGCTCGGGAAGCTGCCGCGCGGCTCGCATCGGGTGCTCCACCAGTTCCAGACGGTGCCGTACGTCGCGATCGAAGCGTCGCCACAGGCGCTCGACGCGCTCGCCGCGCTGGGCGGCGACGTCGCGCATGTGTACGAGGACCGGATCGTGAAGCCGGTGCTCATGGACAGCGTGCCGCTGATTCAGGGCGATCAGGTGTGGGCGGCAGGATACGACGGCACCGGAACCGTGGTCGCCGTCCTCGACACCGGCGTCGATTCGACGCATCCGTTCCTGGCGGGCAAGGTCGTCGGCGAAGCGTGCTTCTCGACGACGACGCCGGGAACCAGCCAGTCCGTCTGCCCGAGCGGACAGGACGTCCAGATCGGCGTCGGCGCAGCAGTGCCATGCGCGATGGCCGACTGCATTCACGGGACGCACGTCGCCGGCATCGCGGTCGGACACGATTCAACGGGCGCCGTGACGTTCTCCGGCGTCGCCAAGGGCGCCCAGGTGATGGCGATTCAGGTCTTCGACGAAGTGACCGACGCCACGCAGTGCGGCGGCACCGCGCCGTGCCTCGGCGGATTCGACTCGGACATCATCGCCGGCCTCGAGTACGTCTACACCAACGCGTTCAACGGCACCTACAACATCGTCTCGGCGAACATGAGCCTCGGCGAGGGCGACTTCGGCGCCTTCTGTGACGACACGCCGTACAAAGCAATCATCGACAACCTGCGCTCGGTCAACGTCGCCACGGTCGTGGCCGCCGGCAACGACGGCCTGCCCGATCAGTTGTCGGAGCCGGCGTGCGTCTCTTCCGCGGTCAGCGTCGGCGCGACGACGAAGACCGATGACGTCGCCTGGTTCACCAACTCCGCGCCGTTCCTCTCGGTCTGGGCACCCGGCGAATCGATCACCTCGTCGGTCCCAGGCGGCGGATACGAAGCGCTCGACGGCACGTCGATGGCGTCGCCGCACGTCGCGGGCGCGTGGGGCCTGCTCCGCCAGGCGGTGCCCGACGCAAGCGTCGATGCCATCCTCTCGGCGCTGGAAACCACAGGACTGCCGATCACGGACACACGGTACGACGACGTGTATGGCCCCGGCTCCGGCACGACGCATCCGCGCGTTCGGCTGAAGTACGCGCTCGACGTGCTGCTGCCGACGCCGAGCCCGGTGCCGACGATCTCGTCGCTGTCGCCAAGCAAGACGTTCGCGGGCTCGGGCACGCTGACGCTGACGGTGCTCGGCGGCGGATTCACGGTCCGTTCGACCGTCGAGTGGAACGGCAACCCGCGGCCAACGACGCTCATCGACAACGGCACGCTGCAGGTGGCCATTCCCGGCACGGATCTCACGACCCAGGGAACGGCGCAGGTCCACGTGAACACCGCGGCGCCCGGCGGCGGCATCTCGTCGGATCTGCCGTTCGTCATCGGCCCGCCGCCGTCGCTGACGGTCGACCGGACGCTGGTCGCGCCCGGCGATCCGGTGACGCTGACGCTGTCCGGCGGCGACGGCGGCGCGACCGATCAGTTCACGTTCGCGCCTGTCGGCTCCGACGACGGCACTTTCTATTACTCGACTTACGTCGGTCCAGGCGTGACCGACACCACGTGGACGGTGCAGACGCCGTCGACAACGGGCACGTACGAGTTCCGCCTCTTCGTCAACGACAACCGGATCGCGGCCAGTCCGACGATTACCGTGGACCCGACCGCCAGCCCGATTCCGGTCGCGACGTCGCTGTCGCCGACGTCCGTCGTGGTCGGCGGTTCATCGTTCACGCTGACCGTCAACGGCAGCAGGTTCATCCCGGCGTCGGTCGTGAGCTGGAACGGCGCGGTGAAAGCGACGACGTACGTGAGCGCGACGCAGCTGCAGGCGGCCATCACGTCGGCGGACATCGCCGCGGTCGGCTCCGCGCAGGTGACCGTGTTCAATCCGGCGCCCGCCGGCGGCACGTCGGGCACGCTGACGGTCGCCGTCAATCCGCCGCCCGCGGTCGCGGTCAACGCGACCAGCGTGGCGCCGGGCACCGTCGTCACGGCGACGCTGACCAACGGCTTCGGTGGTCCGTACGACTATCTCGCGCTTGCCCTGACGGGCGCGCCGGACACGAGCTCCATCCGGACGAGTTACGTCGGCATCAACGTGACGTCCACGTCGTGGTCGA
>DASQHH010000812.1:0-5083 GCA_035632195.1 Vicinamibacterales bacterium | reverse complement strand
GACGTAGTCGATGGTGCCCGAGCGGCGCGCGACGATGACCGCGCCGGAATCGCGGGCGGTGATGTACTCCATGCCGGTGCCCACGAAGGGCGCCCGAGCGCGGAGCAGCGGCACCGCCTGGCGCTGCATGTTCGAACCCATCAGCGCGCGGTTCGCGTCGTCGTTTTCGAGGAACGGAATCAGCGACGCGGCGACCGAGACGAGCTGCTTCGGCGACACGTCGATGAACTGCACGGTGTCGCGCGGCGCGAGCTTGAAGTTGCCCGCCTCCCGCGCGCTGACGCGCTCTTCCGCCAGCCGTCCTTCGCCGTCGACCTTCGCGTTGGCCTGCGCGATGACGTACTGATCCTCCTCCCACGCGGAGAGGTAGAACGAGTACGGCTCGAACTCGACGCCCTTCTTCTTCGCGCGGCCGTCGTCGGAAATCAGCTCGTCCGCCTCGACGATGTCGCCGGCTTTGTACTTCGCATGGCCGCCGGCGTTGAGGATGACGCAGTAGTCGGTGACCCTGCTGTCCTTCACCTTGCGGTACGGCGACTCGATGAAGCCGAACTCGTTGATCCGCGCATAGCACGAGAGCGACGAGATGAGTCCGATGTTCGGACCCTCCGGCGTCTCAATCGGGCAGATGCGTCCGTAATGCGTGGGGTGGACGTCGCGGACTTCGAACCCCGCGCGCTCGCGCGAGAGACCGCCCGGGCCCAGCGCCGAGAGACGACGCTTGTGCGTGATCTCCGAGAGCGGGTTGGTCTGGTCCATGAACTGCGAGAGCTGCGACGAGCCGAAGAACTCGCGAATCGCCGCCATGACCGGCTTCGCGTTGATCAGGTCGTGCGGCATGGCGGTCGCCATTTCCTGGTAGACCGACATCTTTTCCTTGATCGCCCGTTCCATGCGCACGAGGCCGATGCGGAACTGGTTCTCGAGGAGCTCGCCGACCGACCGCACGCGGCGGTTGCCGAGATGGTCGATGTCGTCGACGTTCGCCGGGTTTCTGCGCAGCTTGAGCAGGTACTTGATCACCTCGTAGAAGTCCTGCGGGTGCAGGATTTTCTCGTCGAGCGGCGTGTTGAGCCCGAGCTTCGTGTTCAGCTTCAGGCGGCCGACGCGCGAGAAGTCGTACTTCTGCGGGTTGAAGAACATGTTCTCGAAGAGCGACCGGGAGCTGTCGAGCGTGGGCGGATCGCCCGGCCGCAGACGCCGGTAGATCTCGATGAGCGCCTCTTCGTGCGTGTGGATCGGATCCTTCTTCAGCGTCTGGCCGATGATCGGCCCGACTTCGTCCCGTTCCGGGAAGAAGATCTCGATGCGGTCGACGTTCTTTTCCTGCGCCATCGAAATGACGCGCGGCTCCATCGGCTCGTTCGCCTCGAGGATGACCTCTCCCGTCGACGGATCGATGACGTCCGCGGCAGCGTAGGCGCCTTCGAGCTCGGCGTCCGAGATCTCTACGGCTTCGACCTGCGCCTTTTTCAGCGCCTCGATGGCGTTCTTCGTGATCTTCTTGCCCGACTGGATCGTGAACTCGCCGCCGGGGACCTGGATCTCGGTCGCCGCGCGCAGCCCGACGAGGCTGTCGGCGACGGACCAGTAGATCTTCCCGTTCTTCACGTGCAGCCGATCGACGGTGTAGAAGCTCCGGATGATCTCGTCCGCTCCGCGCAGGCCGAGGGCGCGGAGGAAGACGGTCGCCAGGAACTTCCGCTTCCGGTCGATGCGGACGTACAGCAGGTTCTTGGTGTCGTACTCGAACTCGACCCACGACCCGCGGTACGGAATGATCTGCGCGACGTAGAGCGTCTTGTCTTCCGAGTGGAAGAAGGCGCCGGGCGAGCGGTGCAGCTGCGAGACGATGACCCGCTCGGTGCCGTTGATGATGAAGGTGCCGTTCTCCGTCATCAGCGGGATGTCGCCGAAGTAGACCTCCTGCTCCTTGATGTCGCGGATGGTCTTGACGCCGGTCTCGGGGTCCTTGTTCCAGACGACGAGGCGGATGGTGACCTTGAGGGGCACGGCGTACGTCATGCCGCGCTCCTGGCACTCGTCGACGTCGTACTTCAGCTTCAGCCCGACGGTGTTGCCGCAGATGTCGCAGACGTCGCCGCGGGCCTGGTTCGCCTTGCCGCAGCGCGGGCAGAGGACCTCGCGGTCGCCGTACGGATCGGCGATGAGCGTCGCGCCGCAGTTGCTGCACGGCTTGCGCAGGTGGTGGAGCCCCTGCAGCTTGCCGCACTTGCACTCCCAGTTGCCGATGGAGTACTCGATGAACTCGAGTGACGAGTTCTCGCGGAAGTCGCTGATCGGGAAGACCGATTTGAACACCGACTGCAGACCCGCATCCTCGCGCTCGCTCGGCAGACGGTTCATCTGCAGGAAGCGCTCGTAGGATTTCTTCTGGATCTCGATCAGGTTCGGAATCGGAACGGTCGTCTTGATTTTCGAAAAGTCGATGCGCTCGCGGTAGACGTTCTTTGGAAGACTGTACATTCGTTAGACCTCGAGTAAAGACGGAGCGCCACACCATTGCGGAATGCGGATCGCGGACTGCGGACTGATCCGCAATCCGTCAATCAATCCGCAATCCGCAATCCGCAATTACTTGATCTCGACCTTCGCTCCGACTTCCTCGAACTTCTTCTTGATGGACTCCGCCTCGTCCTTCGGGATCCCCTCTTTGATCGGCTTCGGGGCGCTCTCGACGAGGTCCTTGGCTTCCTTCAGGCCGAGCGCAGTGATCTCGCGGACGACCTTGATGACGTTGATCTTGTTCGTGCCGATTTCCTTGAGCGTCACCGTGAAGTCGGTCTTCTCTTCGGCCGGAGCCGCCGCGCCGCCGCCCGCGCCCGGCATGCCGCCGGCGAACACCGGCATCGCCGCCGCGGCGCTGACACCGAGCTCGCCCTCGAGCGTCTTCACGAGCTGCGACAGCTCGAGCACGCTGATGTTCTTGATGTAATCGACAACCTGCTGCTGCGTCACTTCGGCCATGTGCGTTATCTCCTATCCCTGCTTTTTCTTCTCGTACTGAGTCAATACGTTCATCAGGTCGCGCGGCACCGCACTGAGCACCGACACGAGCTGCACCATCGGCGCCTGCAGCGTGCCGAGCAGCTTCGCGTACAGCTCGGGCTTGCCCGGCAGCGACGCGAGGTCGCTGACCTCCGTGGGCTTGATCGTCTTGCCCTGCACGACGCCGGCTTTGATCTGCAGCGTCGGCGCGGTCTTCGCAAACGTCGTCAGCGTCTTGGCGAGGGCCACCGGATCCTTCGCCGTGTAGGCAATCGCCGTCGTGCCCTCGAAGTACTGCTCGAGCGCGACGAACGACGTGCCCTTGACTGCGCGCTTCGCGATCGTGTTCTTCACGACCTTGTAGCTGCCCTTCGCCTGCCGGATCTGGCGGCGCAGGTCGGTGACCTGCGGGACCGTCAGACCTTTGTAGTCGACGACGATCGCGCTGTCCGACCCCTTGAATGCCGACTCGAGCTGCTGCAGCTCGAGTTCCTTGTCCGCTCTGGTGACCGCCATCAGTGTTTCACCGCCACGTCGATGTGCGTCGTATCGATGCGGACGCCGGGTCCCATCGTCGACGACAGGGTGACGCTCTTGAGGTATTTGCCCTTCGCCGCGGCGGGCTTGGCCTTGACGATGGCGTCAACGAGCGAGTGCGCGTTCGCGATGAGCGCGTCGCCCTGGAACGACATCTTGCCGACCGGCGCGTGGATGATGCCGGTCTTGTCGACGCGGAACTCCACTTTGCCCGCCTTGATTTCCTTGATAGCCTTCGCGATGTCGACGCTGACGGTGCCGGTCTTCGGGTTCGGCATCAGGCCGCGCGGCCCGAGGACCTTGCCGAGCTTGCCGACCGATCGCATCATGTCGGGCGTCGCGACGACGGCATCGAAGTCCATGAAGCCGCCCTGGATTTTCTCGACGAGGTCGTCGCCGCCGACCACGTCGGCGCCGGCCTCCTGCGCTTCCTTCTGTTTTTCACCGCCCGCGATGGCCGCGACGCGCTTGCTCTTGCCGAGGCCGTGCGGGAGGACGACCGTGCCGCGGACCATCTGGTCTGCGTGCTTCGGGTCGACGCCGAGACGCAGCGACAGATCCACGGTCTCGTCGAACTTCGCGTACTTGGCCTTCTGCACGAGCGGGATCGCTTCCTCGATCGTGTAGGTGCGGCCGGCGGCAATCGCCGCGCGCGCCGCCGTGAACTTCTTGCCGTGTTTCCTCATGCTGACTCCTGTGGTCCAGACGGGCCCGCCGGGCCCTCCCACACGTTCCCTACCCGATGACGTCGAGGCCCATGCTGCGGGCCGTTCCGCGCACCGTCTTCACCGCCGCATCGAGCGACTCGGCGTTGAGGTCCGGCATCTTCAGCTTCGCGATGTCCTCGACCTGCTTGGCTGTCACCGTGCCGACCTTGTTCTTGTTCGGCTCGGCGGACCCCTTGGCGATGTTCGCCGCGCGCTTCAACAGGACCGCCGCGGGAGGCGTCTTGGTGATGAAGCTGTACGACCGGTCCGCATAGACGGTGACGACGACCGGGATGATGAGGCCCTCGTCCTTCGCCGTCTTCGCGTTGAAGTTCTTGCAGAAGTCCATGATGTTGACGCCCTGCGGACCGAGCGCGGTGCCGACGGGCGGCGCGGGCGTCGCCTTCCCCGCGGCGATCTGGAGCTTCACCAGAGCCTGAACCTTCTTCATGACTAGATTTTTTCAACCTGCAGGAAGTCCAACTCCACGGGAGTCGAACGTCCGAAAATCGTGACCATCACCTTCAGCGTGTTCTTCTCGAGGTTGACCTCGTCGACGACGCCTGTAAAGCTGGCGAACGGCCCTTCGTTGATCCGCACCTGCTCGCCCTTTTCGAACATGTACTTCGGCTTCGGCTTCTCCGCCGCCGTCCGCACCTGCTGCAGAATCTGCTCGACCTCGTCCTTGCTGAGCGGCGTCGGCTTGGTGCCGGCACCGACGAAGCCGGTCACTTTCGGCGTGTTCTTGACCACGTGCCACGCGTTGTCGGACATGTTCATCTCGACAAGGATGTAGCCGGGGAAGAACCGCTTCGAGGTCACGACCTTCT
>DASQHH010000811.1:0-21528 GCA_035632195.1 Vicinamibacterales bacterium | reverse complement strand
CGTCACCGCCCACTACCTCGCGCCCGCGACCGTGCAGCGCCTGTTCGGCATCGCGACGATCGCCGTCGCGGTCGTCATGCTGACGCGGCTGCAGCGCCGCAACGTGCTCGATGCGTCGACTGAACCGGGCATCCTCGGCGGGCGGTTTCACGACGACGAGAGCGGACGCGACGTCGCGTATCGCGTCAGGCGCGTACCGTTTGCGCTGGCGGCGTCGTTCGTGGCCGGCAACTTGTCATCGCTGCTCGGCATCGGCGGCGGCTTCATCAAAGTGCCCGTGCTCAACGCGTGGTGCGGCGTGCCGATGCGCGCGGCGGCGGCGACGAGCGCGTTCATGATCGGCGTCACCGCGACGTCGGGCGCCGTCATTTACTACGGTCAGGGTCAGTTGCAGCCTGCCCTGGCGGCCGCCGCGGTGCTCGGCGTGCAGTTCGGGTCGTGGAGCGGGATGCAGTTCGGTCAGAAGGCGTCGGTCAAGTGGCTCAAGCTGCTGATGGCGGCGGTGCTGGTCGTCATCTCGGTCCTCATGTTCGCGAGGGCGAGCTGATGGCGGCGACGGGCCTCGAGCGCGCCATCGGTACGGTGCTGCGCATCGGTGTGACCGCCAGCTCCGTGCTTCTCGCGTGCGGGGCCGTTCTGTTCTTCTTCTCCGCCGGCCCGACCGCAACGGCGCTGCTCCAGGCGGGAATCGTGATCCTGCTCGCCACACCCGTCGCGCGGGTCGTCGTCTCGGTCGTGGAGTACATAGGCGATCGCGACTGGACGTTTACCGCGCTGACTGCGATCGTTCTCCTCGAGCTGCTGGCGAGCGTCGTCGCGGCCCTCGTTTTCCACAGGAAGCTGTAGCGAGCACGTTCCTTGCGTGCTGCAACCGTGGAGGTCGAGATGAAACAGCTACGCTTGAGTCCGCCGCTTCTGATGTTCGTTGTCGGCACGCGCGCGGCGATGGCGTTCGGCGCGGGGCTGCTCGCGTCGGAGCGGATTCCTGCAGAGGTGCGGCGGCGCCTGGGCTTTGCGCTCGTAGGGCTCGGAATCGCGACCACGATCCCCGCGGCACTCCAGGTCTTCGGGTCGTCGAATGCGCCGCGGCCGGCGCTCGAGCCTCACTCGATCGCGTAAGCGCTGCGGGTCGGCCGCAACGGACGGTCGAACCAGTACGGCCGGCGCGTGCCGTCCGGTCCCGGTGCGGGTCTGGCCATCGCCAGCCACTCTTTATAGATCTCGTGCGACTTCGCCGTGTCGACGACGATGTCCCCGTAACGGTCGGTGGACGCCGCCTTCTCGAGTGTGACGCGCTGATGCCAGCAGTGCATTCCGCTGACGGGATCCGGTTGAACAGGAAAGGTCAGATTCTGGTGGACACCGACCTCGGTCCACCAGATGCGAGCCGTATCCGGATCGGCCGACTCGAACGGCTGCGCGCCGTGGACCTGTGACACCGTGTAGCGTGTGCCCTGTCGTTCGATCGCGACAAGCGCCGACGCGGCGCGGTTGCCCATCTCTTCGTGCAGCCGCCAGCGTCCGAGATGGTGCGACATCCCGAGGATGCCGGGGCGGATTCCTTCCGTCACCCACGCGCGGGTGACGAAGTGGCCGATGCGGGTCTTGACCTTGACCAGATCGCCCGTCCGGATTCCGAGGCGTCGCCCGTCAGCCGTCGAAATCCACAAAGGGTTGTCGTGCGAGATCTCGTACAGCCATTTGACCGGCGATCGGGTGTGAACCAGCGTCGGCAGCCGGAAATTGGGAAGCAAGTCGAACTCGCCGTCGGCCTGCCGGAGATCCCGCCAGTGCACGTGCCCGGGGACGTACCGGGGCACCGCGTGCTCCGGCCAGCCCCAGTCCGCGAGCGTCTGCGATCGGAATTCCAGGAGCCGTGACGGCGTCGCGAAACCCGTCCGCGGCACGCCGTCGACGACGACACCCCTGGACGGATCGTCGACGGGCTGTGCGTAGGGCTGATAGACGTTGTCCGCCACTTTGAACACGCCGTACTTGCGCATGTAGGCGAGCGGCGTCAACCCTTCTGCCCCCGCGGCCGCAGGCAAACCGGGCACGGCATGGTCGAACATCCAGCCGTAGTACTCGTCCATCGTGACCGGCTCGCCCGGCCGCGTCGGCGATTCGAAGTGTTTTCGGATTCCGAGCGAGCCGTCCGGGTCGATCTTCCAGGTCAGCGCCGCCCAGAATTCGGTCTCTTCCCACACCTCGCCCGGATTCGACTCATGCGTCGCCGTAAAATGCTCGCCGCGCTTTTCGCGCGCGACGCGCAGCACGGGCTGACGGAACCCAATCCACTGCGCCGCGTGCGTCTCCTGGCTCATGACGTCGTGGCGCTCTGTCCCGAGCCCCATCGGCAGGACATAGTCCGCGAACCACGCGGTTTCGCTCCACGTCGGCGTCAACGCGACGTGGAGCCCGACCTTCTCGTGATCGGTGAGCATCTCCATCCACGAGAAGCCGTCCGGGTTTGTCCACACCGGGTTATAGACGCGCGTGAAGTACACCTCGAGCCGCCCGCGGCTTTCTTTCAGGAAGTGCGGCAGGAGGAAGCTCATCTCGAAGAACGCCAGCGGATATTCGCGCGGGAACAGCAGCTCGTTCCAGTACTTCGGCGGATCGGGGGTCGTGAAATGTTTCGGCACGAATTTGTTCGAGACGTGCAGGCCGACCCCGCCCTTGGTGCCGACCGATCCGGTCAGCACGACGAGCAGGTAGAGGCAGCGCGTGATCTGCCATCCCCACAGATTGCCGGCGGCAGCGGCGCGCCAGTTGTGCGTGCTGAACGCACCCTTCGCGCGGCCGACCGCCCGCGCGGCATCCACGATCAGCGCGGCGTCGACGCCCGTTTCCTGCGAGGCGAACTCCGGCGTGAATCCCGAGTACAGCTCCTTCAGCGCCACGATGAAGTTGTCGAATGTGATCGCCAGGTCTTTCCGGTCCGCCTGCAGGTAGCCGCGCCAGTCGACCCAATTGCGGACGAAGTCTGCGTCGTAAAGGTTCTCGTCGAGGATGATCTTCGCCATCGCGAGCAGCAGCGCGCCCTCGGTGCCGGAGTACGCCGGCAGCCACATATCCGCCTTCGCGGACGTGTTCGAGAGGCGCGGATCGATGACGATCAGCTTCGCGCCGGCCTGCTGTCCTTCGATGATCCGCTGCGCGTGCGGGTTGAAGTAGTGCCCCGTTTCCAGATGCGACGATAGCAGCAGGATCGTTTTCGCGTGGGCGTAGTCAGGCGACGGCCGGTCGTCCCCCGACCAGAGGAAGTGTCCCAGCCGTGCGGACGAGGAGCAGACGTTGGTGTGGCTGTTGTGGCCGTCGAGGCCCCACGCCTGCATCACCCGGTTGGCGTAGCCGTCTTCGCCGGGCCGGCCGACGTGGTACATGATCTCGTGGCGGCGGTTCCCGACGATGGCCGCGCGGATGCGCGATCCGATGTCGTCGAGGACCTCGTCCCACGTCACGCGCTTCCACTTCCCCGAGCCGCGATCGCCGTCGCGCTTCATCGGAAACAGAATGCGATCGGGATCGTCGAGCTGGTTCGGCGTCACGACGCCCTTGGCGCACGTGCGGCCGCGGCTGCCCGGGTGCAGCGGGTTGCCTTCGATCTTCCGGACCGTCAGTTTTTCCTGATCGACGTATGCGAGGATGCCGCAGGCCGACTCGCAGTTGAAACAAACGCTCGGCACGATCCAGTAGCGGCGCTTTTCCTTGCGCGGCCAGGCGGTCGACTCGAAATCGGTGTAGTCGTCCCACTGCGCCGGATCGGGATGGGTGCGGAACGGCGTCATGAAAGGGGAACGCTCTGGCCGGCCTCGACCCAGACGTAGTCCCAGGCGAAAGCGCCGGCGAAGGCGAACAGGCCGGCGATGAACACGGGCTCGAAGACGCCGCTGGCGAGCGCGTTGAAGAGAACGATCAGCGGCAAGACGACGCACGCAACGGCGCCGCCCCAGAACGTTCGCGTCAGCGGCCCCGACCGCATGGTCCCGACGGCCAGTTCGTGGTGGCGTGTCGGGCTGCGCATCACGAGCACCTCGAACAGGACGAGCGCGAGATGCACGAGCAGCGCGCCGGTCAGCACGACCGCCAGTGTCCGAAGCAGGTCAGGCGTCCAGGACAGCGAGGCGGGCAGCGTCAAGGCAGCCGCGCCTTCGGCGACCGCCTGTGCCAGCAGATCGACCATCGACTGCGGTCCCTGCCACAGGTCGCGCGCCAGACCCTGGGCGAAGAGGAACGCCGTGTAGGCGGTTGCGAGAATCGATGCGATGATCGCCGGCGCGACGAGGAGTCCGACGAAGGTGTCGTAGCCGAGCCACGCAGAGACGATCCACAGCGTCGCGACGGCTCCGTGGGCGATGAGAAAATAGGTGCCCCAGACCAGCCACGATCGCCAGTTCGGACGCGTCACGATGTAGTAAAAGCGCTGAGGGCGTTCGAGGTCGGCGATCAGGATGACCGTGGTCAGCAGCAGAAACGCGAGCGAGATCGCCGGTCCGATGATGCGCGTGATGGCGGAGCGATCGCCGAGCGCCCACAGCATCGCGCTCAGCAGCATCGTGCCGGTCGCGATGCCCTTGGTGAGCAGATAGATCGCCATGTCGAGCCCCCATGGCTTCGCGTGGGGCGTGTCGTAATCGACGCGCGCGCGGTCCGGGTGGTTCGGATCCGGCTCGGGCGCGCCGAGCGGCCGCAGGAGCACCTGGCCTTCCTTATACAAAAACGGTCGCGCGGCCGCCTCGGGGCGGATCGCCGCGTCGTGAGCGGCCAGGTAGAACACCTTCGGCACGGTGCCTTTCTCGGGCTTGCGGACCGCGGCGTCCTGCATCTGCGCGATGCGGGCGACTTCGCTCGCGGGATCGTCGAGATCGCCGAAGATGCGGCACTCCGTCGGGCACACGCTGACGCACGCCGGGAGCAGCTGCTGCTCCACACGGTTCGCGCAGAAATTGCATTTCTCGGCGGTCTGTGTGTTGGGATCGATGAACAGCTGATCGTACGGGCACGCGACCATGCACGCACGACATCCGATGCACGCCATCGGATCCAGATCGACAATGCCGTCGCGGCGCCGGTAGAGTGCGCGCGTCGGGCAGATGCGCGCGCAGGGCGCGGAGTCGCACTGATTGCACAGAACGGGAAAGAAGAAGCGGTGCGTCTGCGGAAACGCGCCCTCCTCGACTGTCTTGACCCAGCAGCGGTTCACGCCGACCGGAATCTGATGTTCAGCTTTGCAGGCGATCGTGCACGCATGACAACCAATGCACTTTCGAAGATCGATCGCGAACCCGTAGTTCATACCACAGAGGCTCAGAGAGTCGGAGGCTCAGAGATCGGTGGACGCAGCGTGCGAGGGATCAGAGATCAAGGTGCCATAAGGTTACACGATTATTCGTTGATACGTCCCTGAGCCCAGGAACGTTGAATTGATCAGCAAGCCGATCCGCTTCTTCGTGGCTCTCAAGTACTTGAGAAGCTGTGGCACTCATTCTCAGGCCTCCTTCAGAAAGCACTCCATCACCTGCTGCCGCTCCGCGGACGGAATCAGTGGAAACGTGTCGAGCACGTGCTGCAGCTCTTCAATGTTCAGTTGATAGAGTCGAGCGACGTCGGCGTTCAACTGCGCGAACGCCGCGGCATCGTCGCGTCTCGCGAGCCGGCGCGCCAGCGCGGCGATTCGGCGACAGGCACCCGATGCCGCAGGCGCCGTTGGAATCGGCAGGCGCTCGACGGTCGCGGCGGTGACGTGGGTCGTCACACGCAAGCGGACCAGAAAATTGACGACGAGGCTGTTGAACAGGCCGCAGAGGAAGTGCTGCGCAAGGGGCGGCAGCGGCGTCCGAAGACAGACGACTGTGTGCAGCGACACGCAGTCGGGCGGCAGGACGGCGGCGATGAGCGTCCTCCGGTTGGTCGCGCTCGCCACGTCGCGGTAGCCGAGCCGCGGCCGCTGATAGTTGCCGGACGGCAGCCGATGTGCGGCGTCGGCGCGGCGGACTCGGCGATCCACGGATCCGAGCGCAACGCGGAATGGCTCGAGATGCCGGCCTTCGACGAGTGGGAGGTCGCCCACGGCGCTGAACACGCCGCGGTCGTCGGTCGCGTTGAGCTCGCGGCCGAACTCGGCGGCCCAGCCCTCGGCGGCGCCGAGCGGCGGAAAGAGCGCCGCAGCGCGTTCGACGATGGCGAGCTCGAGCGCCGTCGCGACCATCGGTACCGCGAGGTCGGGTCCGGAAACTCGTTCGAGAAGGTCGCGCGTCAAGTGAACCGTAAACCAGGGCGACGTTGCAGCGGGTTCGTCGCCGACATGTTCAAGCGCTTCGGCGTCCTGCAGGCGGAGACGGCAGGCGATCGAGCGCGTCGGACCGCCGCGCGCTGCCGTGAGCAGCACGAACCGTACGCTGCGGTGAATCGGAAAGATGCCCTGGCGGTTGTCGAGCCCCACGAGCGCGTCGACATCGCATTCGCCCAGCAGGCGCCGCCGCAAGCGCGCGCTGCCGTGATCGGTCACGATTCCTGACGGCAGCACCAGCCCGAGTCGGCCACCTGGCCGCAGCAGCGCGATCGAGCGCTCGGCGAACAGCTGATACCGGTTCGCGTGTCCGTCCGACTGCGCGGTGTAGATTCCGGCGTCACGCGTGAAGCGAAGGGTGCGCGCCGCCACCCGATCGGACGGAAGGCCGGCGTCCGCCCGGACCATGTCCCACGGGGGGTTGCCGATAACCGCATCGAAACCGGCAGACGCTGCTCGGGAGCCATCGCGGGAGAAGAACACCTCCGGAAACTCGATCTCCCAGTGAAAAAAGCGATGCGCGGCGGCGGTGTGTGCCGCCGCCGCGAAGTACCTCTCGACGGCCGAAGGCGGCAGTGCGCCTCGACCGGTCAGCAGGGCGTCTGAGAGCGCCGCGAAGGCGGACGAGGGAATGGAATCGGGATCGCCGAACCAGATCGCGCACCAGAGATCGGCGATGCGCCGCCACGCCGCGAGACCCGCGCCGGACTCGAGCGCATCGTGGGCGCGCTCCTTTGCGCGCACTTGTTCGAGCGTGTCGGTCGGCATCGCCTCGAGCGAAAAACGCATTGGCACCGCGTCCTGAAGCACATCGCGCATCATCTCGTCCGGAAAGAGCGGCAGGTCTCGCTCGCGGCGCGCCGCACGCGGCCTAAGACGGAGGTCCGACAGCCGGGCGCCCAGCAGACTGTCGCCGGCTCGCAGACGATGGTCGAGAAACCCGAGCGGCCGGTCGGCGGCGAGCGTCGTCAGCCACAACGACAGGCGCGCCAGCTGAACCGCCATGGGATTCAGATCCACACCGTACAGGCAGCGCTCGGCGATGACGCGGCGGATGCCGGCCCGATCGCGGTCGTCGAGGTCGCCGGCTCCACTCCTGACGAGGGCGCGCTCGTACGCGGCCGCGAGACAGCGGCACGCGGCGACGAGAAACGCGCCGCTGCCCATCGACGGATCCAGTATGCGCAGCTGAAGAATCTGCTCGGGCGCCGCCGATGCGACGAGCGGCTGGAGCGTGCGCCGGACGAGGTATTCGGCGAGCGGTTGCGGCGTGTAGAACGTTCCGGTGGACTTCCGCACGCCCGAACCCGGTTCGAGCGCGATCCGTTCGCCGTCCGCCTTTGGCGCGTAATCGAGCAGCGTTTCGTAAACGGCGCCAAGCTGCTCGACTCCCAGATCGCGATACGCGATCCGTTCGCGGCCGCGTCCGGACGGCGCCGTGCGCGTCGAGAGCGCCAGCACCGCACTCCCCGCCGCCGTGTCGTCGAGATCGGGCCGATCGGCGAGCGGCGTGTGCGCGGACGAAAAGAGGCGGCCGTTGAATGGCGTCACGTTGAGGTCGCCCGCGCGGCAGCCGCCGTGCGCGAGCCTGGCGATCGCGCGGAGGCTGTCCCACATTCCCGGAGCCGTGGCCGTGCGTTCGGCCGCATCGCGGAGCGACTCAATGCTGTAGCTCTCGCGGTACACCGGATGCCAGAGAGGAACGAGCGCCCGGGCTTCCGCAAACAACAGGAACAGAATCCGGTAGACGATCGTCAGCGCCTGCTCGAGCGTCGACTGCAGGAGGCTTCCGCGATGGCGTCGCCGCGGCGCGAGGGCGGTCACGAGATCCGCCGACGCGGTCAGGACGCCGTCGCGCAACGAACGGCACACCCCGGCGGCGTGACGATCGGATTCCGCGACCAGCGCGTGCAGCGACGCGGCATCAGTCCGCGGCGCGGTCACGGCGGCGGCGGAACACAGACGCCGCAGGACCGTCAGCGCTGCCGGATTCGACGATGCCTGCACGAGATCGAATTCGGCGAACCGGCGCGCATAGACTCGGGCGGCGTCGACGATGCGCAGGTGCGTGCCGTTGAAGACGAAACACCAGGCGGCGCCGCGGGCGAGCGCCTCGGTCACCGCGATGCGCCAGAAGCGATCCAGCGGCTCGGCGAATCCAGTAACGACCAGCGCGACGGGAAGCCTGCCGTCGCCGGCCCGGAGGGTAGCGGCTAGCGCCGCGTCGTGAACCGTGGCCTCGAGGGGATCCGAGAAGCCGAGGTCGGCGAGCAGCGACGCGCCCGCGCATTGAAGCAACGACCTGTGGCTCGACGTCGGCCCGATTGAAGCGAAGACCGCGTGCCACGGCGGACGCGGCTCGCCGGCCGATGATGCATCCGATCGGGCGTGCTCCTCGAGAAAAGCTTCCGCGACGAGATGGCCGCTGAAACCCGCGATCATCGCTCAGCCGAAGACAACGAGCGCCGGCTCGACGGTCCACGCTTCAATCGGTGCGTCGCAGGAGTGCGACCGGTCGATTGCGCCTCTCGTCTGCGCGGCGGCTGAGGCGGCCGCGAGGCGGTGAGCGCGTTCCGCGCGTCGATCGAAAAGGCCCGCCTGATAGGCGGCGGGACGGCCGCCGGCGAGTCGATCCGCGATACCACGTTCGCGGTCGCGGCGGATGGCCCTGAAGGCGGCATGGATCCGTTCGACGTCCGCGCGCCAGTCTCGCGACGCCTCCGCGACGCGCGCACGGACGACCGGATCGATCGCCGCGACCAGAGACGCGAGCTCCCCTCGCCGGGCTCGACGGGGTGAAGGGGCATCGATGCGGATAGGTATGAGCTGTTGTTCAAGCCGCCGACCGAAGGCGTCCTCGGCACCGACACGCCAGAGCATCACGATTGAGCGGCCCAACTGCTGGCGAAGTGACGATCGACGCGCGACCAGCATCAACGGAGCGTCGGGTGAATCGGACGGCGAAGCCCTCCAATCAGGGACGACGCGCCGCAGCTGCCTGAGGCGTTCGGCCTCGGCCGCCGCTGCGGCGGATTCGACGGGGCTGATGGCGCCGTCGCCGCGGTCTCCCAGCGGATCGGCGGCACCGGCGGTCGACTGTGCCGTGAGAATCCGCCCGCGAAGCCGCGTCAGAATCGATTCCTCGCCGGTCTGAGACGCGACGAGGTGATACGCGTGCACGCGTCGGCGCTGACCGATGCGGTCGACCCGGCCGATCCGCTGTTCGAGCCGGGTCGGGTTCCACGGCAGCTCGAGATTGACGACGAGCCGGCAGCCGTCGTGGAGGTTGAGGCCTTCGCCCGCGGCGTCGGTCGCGAGCAGCACAGCCTCCGGCTGGCGGGCGAAGCGCGCGAGCGCATCAGCTCGCTCGCGGCGGTCCAGGCCGCCGTGCAGCAGGATGGCGCGGGGACCGACGCTGCGGCGGACGTGCTCCAGCGTGTCGCGATACTCCGTAAAGACGATGACGCGCTCGCCGGCGACGGGCGGCCTTCGCAGCAGACGCACGAGCGCGGCGATCTTCGATTCGTTCGCCGCCGCACGCCGGGCCGCGACGGATACCGCCGTCAACAGGCGGCGTTCGCGGCCCGCATCCGCGAGGGCGAGCCCTGACGGCCACTCGGGCGGCGCGTCATCCGGGCTCAGATCTCCGTCGCGGTCCCAAAGCGGCAGGGCCAGCTGCCGGCCGCCGTCGTCTCCCGCCGGCGCCAGCGTCCGCAGTCGACGATCCACGGATTCCGCGAGGGACCAGGCGCTCGAGAGCGCGCGTTTGTGCAGGACGGAAACGGCGAGCCACGAATCCCGGCGCTCGGCCAGAACGGCGTCGGCGAAGGCGTTCAACGCCGTGTCCATCGCGCGTTCGTCCGTGCGTCTTCGCGTGCGAAGCACGTGTACCCGCCGCGGGCCGTCGATGCCGACGTCGTGTCGGGTCCGTCGAAACACCATCGGTCTGTCGCCGGATGAACCGATATCGCACAGTGACGTGTACGCGCGCTCGTCGCCGCTGTGGGGCGTTGCCGTGACCAGCAGCACGTACGCCGCGCGCCGGGCGATCGCGTGTGCGGCGTCATGACGGTCGGTGTCGAGCGAGGCGCCATGCGCCTCGTCGAGGACCACGAGGTCCCACGTGACAGCCGCGGCCGCCGCGAGGACCTCGGGACGTTTGACGAATTCAATCGACGCGATCGCCGCGGGAATCGTTGACCAGGCATTGACGTCCGGCGGCAGCCGAGCAGCGCGCTCCGCGATGGCGCGCGAATCGACGACCGACGCGTCGATCCCGAATCGCTCCACCAATTCGTCGCGCCACTGATCGCGGAGCCCCGCCGGTGTGAGAATCAGCACGCGCTCGATTGCGCGCCGGTGGAGCAGCTCGCTGGCCGCGAGCCCGGCCTGAATCGTCTTGCCGAGGCCGACCTCGTCGGCGAGCAGCAGGCGGCACGCCCGCCCGGCGACAAGGGCCATCGCAGGTTCGAGTTGATACGGCAGGAGATCGATTCTGGCGCGCGCGGCGGACCGCAAACCGCCGGGGGGGCAGTGCTCTGCGATCAACCCCAGGCACGCGCGGCGCCAGCGACGTGCTCCGGCGACGCGGGGACGTCGTCGAGTCTGCGCGGGTTCAACGCGGTCGAACGGCGCGATGATGCGGCGGATGGTTGGCTCCCGGTTCCCGGGTCCAGCGAGCGTCACGACGCAGCATCGTTCGTAGGGACGGACGTCGACGATACGCCAACGATGTCTGCGGACGAGGACGGCGGCGCCCACGCGCAGATCGCCGGGAAGAATCTGCATAGGCGAAACGGCGGATGCCGCGCAGAATCTTCCGGACGTCAGCGTCCGGGCTTGTGAATCAACGAGTTATCGCGCTGCGCGCCGCGACGGGGCGTCGTGTGGCAATCGCGATGCCGCCTGATCAGGCCGGGCGCTTCGAGGGCGGATCGTCCCCTTCTGTGATTTCCGCGAGCTTGGCCAGCAGCGCCGCGAAGCCGGCCTGGTCGGGATCGAAGAATCCCCATTCGTCCTGCACGGGACGGAGTGACCGTGGGACCCGGCGCGCAGTCGGCTGCGGGCGCGGTGCCACGGCTCTCACTGCCGCGGTGGGAATCTCCATCGACGTCCGCCGCCTGGTTTCGACGCGCGGCGCGACCCAGATGTCGCTCGAGGGCGCCGCCGGCGGCAGATCCTCAGCGTCGGCGTCCGGTTCACTTTCCTCCACCACGGGCGGATCCAGCGGCTCGGTTTTGACCGCTTCGAAGAAGCTGCTCAAGTCGAATTCGAATTCGGGCTTGGATTCCATTGCAGCCCTGACCTCTCGGGGAGCCTCCTGCGGAACTTCCGGCGCGGCCCGCTGAGGCAGCGGCGTCTCGATTGGCTTGTCTTCGTCGCTGTTCTCGTCGAGGTCGCCGTTGTCGGCGCGCTTCGCGCGGGCCCTCTCGAGATAGTCGGCGCACTGCTCCGCGAACATCGCGGGATCGCAGCCATCCGGCGCGGCGGCCGGCTGATCGTCGTCGGCTCCCATGAACGCGGAGAACATGCCGCGCACGCGCTGCGGACGAGGCTTCGAAGGAGCGAACATCGGAATCGTCAAGGTCTGCACGTGTGCGGCGGCCGTGTCGAGGGAGCGGAGCCACTCCGCGATTGCCGCCTCGTCCTTCGGCGACAGCAGCGCCGATGTCAGAATCACGTCCGGCACGCGGCCGGCGAGCGCGCGCAGCGCGTCCTCTGCCGATTCGGCGAGGACGAGGTCGGCCTTGAGGCGTCCGCGCACCATCGCGCTGAGGTAATTGGCCTGTCGCCGGTCCGGTTCGATCGCAACGATGAGAGTCATCGACTCCTTACACCCGCAGCATGAAGAGAACGAGCACGGTCCCCGCCACGGCGAAGATCATCAGGGGGGCGTGCTCGATCGATTGATCCCTGGCGGCTGCCGCGACGATGGCGGCGACGTCGCCGAGTTTCGACCCCAGACTCGAAATCTGCGCCGACGGTCCGGCGCCGAAGCGCATCAGGATCTGTTCCCGCACGCGATCGTCGATTGCGACGAGCGCGAGCAGCAGCGTGATGAGCGCCGAAGCCGAAATCAACGCGTCGGTAAGCACGCGCCGGTTGCGCGCCATGGCTGGACCCCTTTCCCGGTTTTGCGCGCGTTCGACGACGATCGACGGATGCATCGGCAGCTCCCGGTCAGACTTGTCAGATTGATCGTCGCAATTGCCGTTCCCGCAGTTCACCGCGATGCCGTGCCAGATACGCGTCGTGCGTTTTCGGCCTGAATCTGCGCGATCACAAATCCGGCAGCGCGCGCGTGTTCCGTTTCGTGACGCCCGTGTTCGCACGGATTTCGAAGTCGTCGTTACGAATGTGCGGCGAACGGCGCCGGCTCGGTGCCGCCCGGATCGGGCCTGCCGGCGCTCCTGGGAATCGCCGCTAACTCGTGCAGCGTGGGTCCACTTGAAGGCTGCCAGGCATGTCGGCAGCGCGGGCGTGGCACACCGGTTGCGCTTTCACGCTGCGGTTGCGCGATCGTAACGAACGCGTGACCGCATTTCGCACACACGGTTTGCGCGTCGAAAGGACGCGCCGGAGGGAGTCATGAATCTGATCACCCGTCTGCAGTCGATGGTTCGCGACGATGCCGGGCAGGACCTGCTCGAGTACGCATTGCTCGTCGCGCTGATCGCTCTCGTGTGCGTCGCCGCGGTTGCCGCGGCCGGCGTGCAGGTGCAGACGATCTTCGGACAGATCGCCGCCGCGATCTAGCCGACCGGACAGACGCGCTGGATTCATGGTGTCCGGGCGCGCGCGGCGCGATGCCGCGCCACCGCCCGGCGCCGTGAATCGCAACTCACTCGACCAGAGAGGGGGGGCATATGCAGCTCGTAATCGCGGCGGTCGCCCGGCTCGCGCGGCGCGAAGACGGCCAGGACCTGATGGAGTACGGGATTCTCGCGGCGTTGATTGCGCTGGTGTGCGTGGCGGCCGTAACGGCCGTCGGCAACCAGATCAACACCGTGCTGTGGCAGACCATTGTCCAGAATTTTTGATCCGGCGCTCGTGTTCACCGCTGCCGGCGGAGGCACCGCTGTCGCGGTGGACCTGCGGTCGCGGCGGGTGCCGAACACCGTCACGCTGGGCGTCGCCGCCGTTGGCGTCACGCTCGCGGCGGTGCGGGTGACCGGCCTCAGCGTCGGCGAGGCCACCGCAGGATTCGCCGTCGGGCTGCTGCTGATGCTGCCCGGTCATCTCGTCGGCGCGACGGGCGCCGGCGACGTGAAGCTGATGGCGGCGTTCGGGACGCTGCTCGGCCCGGCGCGGATCGGCGTCGCGTTCCTCTACACGGCGATCGCCGGCGGCATCCTGGCGCTGGCTGTTGCGATGGCGAGGCGGCGGACCCGGACGACGATCGCGCGAGCGATCGCCGTCGTGCACACGCCGGGCGTCGCGTCGGACATCGAGCGGCCGACGGAAAACAACCGCTTCGCGTACGCGCCGGCGATTGCGATCGGCGCGCTCGCAGCGGCGCTGGGATTCTAGAAGGAGCAGTCATGAAGAGCGAACGCGGACAGGCGCTGCTGGAAATGGCGATGACGCTGCCGCTGCTGCTGCTCGTGTCGGTAGGCATCTTCGAGTTCGGCCGCGCGTATCAGACATGGCAGGTGCTGACGAACGCCGCCCGCGAAGGCGCGCGAGTCGCAATCCTGCAGGGACAGACGCCCTCGAACGTCCAGGCGCGCGTGCAGTCGTACATGGCGTCCGGCCAGCTTTCCAACGCCGGCACCGCAGCCGTCGCTGTCAACCAGGGCGCGACGATCTCGATCGGCGCCGACACGGCGACCGCCTCGATCGTGACGGTGAGTTACCCGTTCTCGTTCATCGTGCTCCAGCCGGTCGCGCGGCTGATCGTGCCGGGCACGTCGCTCGGCGCGCCGTTCACCTTCACGGTGTCGGCGGAAATGCGGAACGAACAATAGCTGCAGGCTACGAGCCGTCAGCTGAGGACAACACATGCGGAGCCGGGTCTTCATGGTGATGGTGATGGCGGTCACGGTCGGGTCCGTGTTCGCGTTCGCCACCTATAACTACGTTCAGAAAGTCCCGCCGAAGACGGTCACGATGCCGACGCGTCCCGTCGTCGTCGCCGCTGCGGACCTGGACGTCGGCGCGGAGCTCGGGCGCGACGACATCCGCATCATCGACTGGCCGGCCAACGCCGTGCCCAAGGACGCCTTCGCGGATCCGAAGGACGTCATGGGCCGCGGCCTCATCATGCCGGTAATCCAGAACGAGCCGATTCTGCCGATGGCACTGTCGTCGACCGAAGCCGGCGCCGGGCTGCCGCCGGTGATTCCGCCCGGGCTGCGCGCGGTGTCGGTGCGGGTCAACGAAGTCATCGGTGTGGCCGGCTACGTTCTGCCCGGAACGCACGTCGACGTCGTGGCGACGGTGAACCCGTCGGACAAGCACGCCGACATCACCTCGAAAGTCATCCTGACCAACGTGCAGGTCGTCGCGGCCGGCACGAAGATCGATCGCGAGACCGACAAGAACAAGCCGACACCGGTGACAGTGGTGACGCTCCTCGTCGCACCGGAAGAATCCGAGCGGCTGACGCTCGCGAGCAACGAGGGGAAGATTCAGCTCGCGCTCAGAAATCCGCTGGACAAGACGACACCGGCGACGCGCGGCATCCGTCCGGCGGCCCTGCTCGGCGCCGCGCCGATTACGCCCGTCGCGCGGATCGCGAAGGCGGCCGCCGCGACGACGAGCGTCGTCAAAGAGGCGCCGCCCGCACCTGAACCTGCCACAGTCGAAATCATCCGCGGCGACAAGCGTGCGCGCGAAGTCGTCCGCCAGGAGAATTGACATGTCCCGGTCAACGCGGCTCGGCGCGCTCATCTTCATCATCGCGATCCTCGGCAGCTCCCTCGTCACGGCGGCGGGGCCTGGAGCGAGCGAAAGCGTCACGCTGATGGTCGGACGGTCGACCATCCTCGACACCGGCACGCCGATCGCGCGCGTGTCGCTGACAAGCGCCGACGTCGCGGACGCGCTCGTCACCTCCTCGAACGAACTACTCATCAACGGCAAGGCGCCGGGCACGATCTCGATGTTCGTGTGGGACCGCGCAGGCGCGATCCGCCGCTACGAAGTCGTCGTTACGCGCGACCTCGCGCGTCTCGGCGAGCAGATGCACGATCTCTTCCCCGGTGAGTCGATCAACGTGCAGAGCACCGGCAAGCACATCGTGCTGTCGGGCACCGTGTCGCATTCGGACATGGTGGAGAAGGCGATCAACGTCGCTGCGGGCTACGTCGACAAGAAGGACGACGTGGTCTCGCTGCTGCAGATCAATGAGGCCGCGACCAATCAGGTATTGCTCCGGGTGCGGTTTGCTGAAGTCAACCGCAGCGCGCTGACCGAACTGGCCGCGAACTTCTTCACAAGCCCGAACGGCGAGTTCCACAACGCGATCGGCAGCACGACGACTCAGCAGTTTGCGGCGCCGACGTTCGACACCAGCGGAACCGGCGGCAACAAGGTGGCCTTCACGGACTACCTGAACTTCTTCCTCTGGGACTTCAAGCACGATCTGGGCGCGACCGTGAAGGCGCTGCAGACGCGCGGGCTGCTGCAGAGTCTGGCGGAGCCGAACCTGGTCGCCGAGAGCGGAAAGGAAGCGAGCTTTCTGGCCGGCGGCGAGTTCCCCGTGCCGATCGCGCAGCCGAACGGCGGCGGTGTGACGGTGACCGTCGTGTACAAGGAATTCGGCATCCGCCTCAATTTCACGCCGACGATCAACGGCGACCGCGTGCATCTGAAGGTGCGGCCGGAAGTCAGCTCGATCGACTTCACGAACGCTGTGACCTTGAGCGGTTTCCGCATTCCGGCGCTCTCGACGCGGCGGACCGAGACCGAGCTCGAGCTCCAGAACGGTCAGACGTTCGCGATCTCCGGACTGTTGAACAACCAGGTCAGCAAGACCATGCAGAAAGTTCCGGGCATCGGCGACATTCCGATCCTGGGCCTGCTGTTCCGCAGCGAATCGGCGCAGAAGGACCGCACTGAGCTGGTCGTGATGATCACGCCGGAGATCCTGCCGCGCAATTCGAGCGGCGTGACGCCGAACCTGCCGCGCCTGGTCGAGCCATACATGGCGCCGCTGCCCCAGAAAAAGACGTTCGAATCGCCGGCGCCGCCGTTCTCCTCCTCGTCGCCGATGACCGCAGCGCCGCAGGCCCAGACGCAGCCAGCCGCGCCGCAGCCTCCCGCGCAGCCGGCCGAGGCGTCGAAGTTCGAGCGTCCCGATCCGGCGGCCGCGGCCACGACGATGAAGAGCGCCCTGGCCCCGATGACGACGGTGATGCCGATGATCGAGCCGACGCCAGCCGCGCCGGCGCAGCACGAAGCGGCGGCAAGCGAGCCGCCGGCCCCAGCGCGCCCGCTCACAAAGAAGGAACAGGAAGCCATCGTCAAGGCGCGCAAGCAGGCGCTCGTCGAGGAGGCGGATCGCAACGCGAAACAATCGGATATCGATAAGCGCGCCGCCGAAAAGGCGAAGGCCGATCAGGAGAAGCAGAAGAAAGAACAGGACAAGCAGGCGCGCGAGCAGGCGAAGCGCGACGCCGCCGCCGCGAAGAAGCAGGCGGAGCTCGACAAGAAGCAGGCGATTGCGGACGCGGAAGCGCAGTTGAAAGCCGCGCAGGCCGCCGTAGACGCCGCGAAGACGAAGAAGCCGTAATCGGAGGGCACCATGAGACTCAACCATCTCGCCCGTGACGAACGCGGCATGTCGATCGTTTTCGTCGGCGTCTCGTTCCTCGCGTTCATGTCGGCGACGACGCTCGCCATCGACGTCGGCATGTTCATGACGGCGCGGTCGCAGGCCCAGAACGCCGCGGATGCCGGCGCGCTGGCCGGCGCGACCGCGCTGGTGTTCAACAGCTATACGGATCGATCGGCCGGGGGCCCGGCGGTCCAGGGCGCCATCAACGCCTCGCGCGCGAATCAGGTGATGGCCGCGGCGCCGTCGGTCGTGCCGGCGGACGTGACGTTCCCGAACGACCCGTCCGGCCAGCCGAATCGCGTGCAGGTGCAGGTCTACCGCACGACCGCGCGGTCGAACGCGGTGCCGACGCTCATCGGCGCGATCTTCGGAGTGCCGACGGTGAACATCAACGCCGTCGCCGTGGGCGAAGCGTCGCCGGCGAACGCCGAGACGTGCGTCAAGCCGTTCACGATTCCGGACAAGTGGAAGGAAGTGCAGACTCCGCCGTGGACGCCGAACTCGACCTTCGACATGTACGACAGCAAGGGCAACCCGCTGGCGAATCCCGACGTGTACATCGGGCCAAGCGATCCGGCGAACTACACCGGCTACAACCCGATTCGCGATAAGGGACTCGAGGTCACGCTCAAGGCCAATAACAGCACGAAGATCACGGCCAGCTTCTACAACCCGTGGGACCTGCCGGGCAGCGTCGGCGCGAGCGATTACCGGAACAACATCGCGAACTGCAACACAGCGCGTTTCGGCATCGGCCAGAACATGCCGCCTGAGAACGGCAACATGGTCGGTCCGACCGCGCAGGGCACGGACGACCTGATCGCGAAAGATCCGAATGCGTACTGGGATTCGGGCTGCAATTGCGTCAAAGGCAGCGCTTATGGCGTGAGCCCGCGCGTCGTGGTGATTCCAGTCTACGACCCGGTCGCGTTCGCCAACGGCGCGCAGAGCGGGAAGAACATCACGTTGACCGTCACCAACTACATCGGCGTCTTCATGGAAGACATGAAAGGCAACCAGGTGTACGGCCGCATCACGCCTGTGCTCGGCATTTATGACGCCAACGCCGGTCCCGCGCCCGAAGGCGCGTTCCCGCGCGTGATTCGGCTGGTGCAGTAGCGGCCCCCGGGGCCTTAACGGCGGACAACCAATGGCGCAGCTGGCAGGACGCATCGTCACGGAAGACGAGGAGTTCAGGAAGCACATCGCGCGGATGCTGCGATCGGGAGCGATCCCGGTCGGCATTCTCGACGACCGCGTGGCCCGCGACGGCACCGCGCCCGACATCGTGATTGTCGATGCGCGTGGCGATTCGTCGTCGGCGATGTCGACGATCGAGCGGCTGCGCGCGAGCGCGCCGGGCGCCGGCATCTTCGCGGTCGCGCTGATGCCCGATCCCGATCTCATCCTGCAGGCGATGCGCGCCGGGGCCAACGAGTTCTTCACGTGGCCGCCCGCCGACGAGCCGTTCACCGGGGCGATCCGGCGAACCGCGGCGCGGCAGGAAACGGCCCAGGGAGCCAAACGACCGGCGACGACGCTCGTCTTCTTCGGCGCCAAGGGCGGCGCCGGCACGACGACGATGGCGGTGAACACTAGCGTCGAGCTGGCGCGTCTGACGAAGAAGTCGACCGTGATCGTCGACCTGAAGGCCGGGCTCGGCGAGGTGGCGCTGTTCCTCGGCGTCCGCCCGCGGTTCACGGTGCTGGACGCCATCGACAACCTGCACCGGCTCGATCGCGAGTTCCTGAAGGAGCTCGTCGTCAAACACAAGTCCGGCCTCGACATCCTGTCGGGCTCCGAGCACTTCGACCGTCCGGCCGCCGCTGATGCAAGCGCCATCGAAGAGATGCTGCGGTTGCTCGGCCGGCAGTACGACTACATCGCGATCGACGCGGGCAGCCAGATCAATTCGTGCACGGTCACTGCGCTCTACAGCGCCGACCAGATGTTCCTGATCGCGAACCCGGACGTGCCGTCGGTCCGGAACGCGCAGCGGCTGCTCGATCGCGTCCGCCAGCTCGGCGCGTGCGGCGAGCGCGTCCGCGTCGTGCTGAACCGGGCGGCGGAGCCGCTGCCGATTCCGCCGAAGCAGATCGAGAGCGCACTCGGCCATCCGATCCACCAGATGTTCCCGAGCGACTACAAGACCGTCTCGACCGCGCTGAACTCGGGCGTGCCGCTCACGCTCGCGGGCAACTCGGAAATGGCGTCTCAGTTCGACAAGTTCACGCGCCGCATCCTTCATCCGAAGGCGGCGGAACACGAGGTCGAGTCGACCAGCAAGCGCAGCGTACTCGGACTCGAAAAGATCGCCTCGCTCTGGTAAACGGACATGAGCTCATTTCATCAGACGCTCGATCAGAACAGCGCGGCGCGGCCGCCGCTCCAGCCGCGCGGTCCCGAGCGGCCAGCGCTGATACCGACCGTCACCGCCCCGCGGCAGCAGTACCTGGACCTCAAAGGCAACGTCCACAAGAAGCTGCTCAACCGCCTGAATCTGGAGGCGTTGGCGCAGACGGACCGGACGCGCGCCGAAGGCGAGATCCGCGGACTGCTCGGCGAGCTGCTGGCCGACGAGTCGACGCCCCTGAGCCTCGGCGAGCGCGAGAGCCTGTTCCGCGAGATTCTCGACGACGTCTTCGGACTCGGGCCGCTGGAGCCGCTGCTGAAGGACCCGGCGGTCAGCGACATCCTCGTCAACACGTGCAAGCACGTCTTCGTCGAGCGCGGCGGCATACTCGAGCGCGTGCCGACCACGTTTCAGGACGACCGCCATCTGATGCGCGTCATCGACCGCATCGTCAGCGGCGTGGGCCGGCGCGTCGACGACAGCTCGCCGATGGTCGACGCGCGGCTGCCGGACGGGTCGCGCGTCAACGCGATCATTCCGCCGCTCGCCGTGGACGGTCCGCTGCTCTCGATCCGCCGGTTTCCGGCGGAGCGGCTGAAGGCGGACAAGCTGGTGACGCTGCGTGCGTTGACGCAGCCGATGCTCGACTTCCTGTCGCACTGTGTCCGCGCGCGCATGAACATGCTGATCAGCGGCGGCACGGGCGCCGGCAAGACGACGCTCCTGAACGTGCTGTCCGGATTCATCGGAGACCGTGAGCGCATCGTCACAATCGAGGACGCTGCGGAGCTGCAGCTGCACCAGGAGCACGTGGCGCGCCTCGAGACGCGGCCGCCGAACGTCGAAGGCAAAGGCGCCATCCGCCAGCGTCAGCTGGTTGTCAACGCCCTGCGTATGCGGCCCGACCGCATCGTCGTCGGCGAGGTGCGAAGCGAAGAGGCTCTCGACATGCTCCAGGCGATGAACACCGGCCATGACGGATCACTGACGACCGTCCACGCGAATACGCCGCGCGACGCGCTGGCACGCATCGAAACGATGATTGCGATGGGCGCGACGAACCTGCCCGACAAAGCGATGCGCCAGCAGATCGCGTCCGCGATTCAGATCGTCGTGCAGCAGACACGCCTGAGCGACGGCTCACGCAAAGTGACGACGATCTCCGAGATCACTGGTATGGAAACCGACGTCATCACGATGCAGGACATCTTCGTGTTCGAAAAGATAGGCGTGACGCAGGACGGAAAGGTCATCGGCCGGTTCCGGGCGACCGGCGTGCGTCCGAAATGCTGCGAGCGGCTCAAGGCGTCTGGCATCCATCTCCCGGCGGACATGTTCGAGGGCGTGACGGAGGTGCGGTGATGGCGCTCGCATTCCTCGCATTCGTGCTCGTTGCCGGCACGGTAATCGGCGGCTACCTGGCGATGACGTCGCTGCCGGATATGTTCGCCAACCGGCGCATGAGCCAGCGGCTGCTCGACGTGTCTGCAGCACCTGACAGCGCATCACCCGCGGAGGACGCCGACCTGGTGAAATCGGCCTCCGAAGGGCCGATGCCCGAAGTCGACAGGATGATCGTCCGGACGGCCGCTGGGTCGAGGCTGACGCAGCTGATTCAGGGATCGGGCGTGCGCGTCTCGCCGAGCGTCGTCATGTTCGCGAGCGTCGGCCTCGGCGTCATTCTCGCGATGGCAGCGGGCCTCGTAGCGCGGCAGGCGTGGGCGCCACTCCTGGCGGCGCCGCTCGGCGTTGCGCTGCCTTTCATGTGGCTCGCGAACCGCAGGACCGCCCGTCTGCGCCGCTTCGAGGAGCAGTTCCCGGAGGCGCTCGACCTGATGTCGCGGGCGATTCGCGCCGGCCACGCGTTCCAGACGGCGATGGGCATGGCCGCGAGCGAGCTGCCAGAGCCCGTCGGCCCCGAGTTCAAGACCACGTTCGACCAGCAGAACTTCGGCCTGCCGCTGAAGGACGCGCTCCATCAGATGACCGAGCGCGTGCCGATTCTCGACGTCAGGTTTTTCGTGACCGCCGTTCTCATTCAGCGCGAAACCGGCGGCAATCTTTCGGAGATTCTCGACAACCTCGCGCACGTCGTTCGCGAGC
>DASQHH010000810.1:0-4298 GCA_035632195.1 Vicinamibacterales bacterium | reverse complement strand
TCTCGGCCTGTACGAGTTCGACACGACCTACGGCTTCGTCTCGCTGGCGACGGCGAAGCGGCTCAAAGACACGGAGCAAGTGGATCTCATCCAGCTCCGCCTCGACGACATCTACGCCGCGCCGCAGACGACGATCGCCATCATGCGCCTCGGCAGCAACTATCTCGCCGAGGACTGGTCGACGATGAACAAGTCGCTGTTCTCCGCGCTGTGGCTCGAGAAGATGGCGATCTCGCTGACGATCGGCCTCATCGTCATGGTCGCGGCGCTGAACATCGTCGCGTCGCTGATTCTCCTGGTGATGGAAAAGCACCGCGACATCGCGATCCTCAAGACGATGGGCGCCGGCTCCCGAAGCGTGACGATGGTGTTCATGCTGCAAGGCCTGCTGATCGGCATCGTGGGCACGGGCGTCGGCGCCGCCGCGGGCTACGCGGTGTCGTACGTGCTCGATCGCTACAAGCTGATTCGCGTCCCCGTCGACGTGTATCAGGTATCGCACGTGCCGTTCACCGTCCTGCCGCTCGATTTCGTGCTCGTCGTGCTCGCCGCGATCCTGATCTGCTTCGTCGCGACGATTTATCCGTCGCGGCAGGCGGCAAAGCTCGATCCCGCGCAGGCGCTCAGATATGAATAGGAACAGTCACCGGTCACCAGTCGCCGGCCACAAGTCAGAAGTCGTCAGTCCGGAGACTCGCGACCGGTCGACTGCGACTGGCGACTGGCGACTGGCGACTGGCGACTGACCGTGTCTTTTGTGTCGGCCTCCGGCATCGTCAAGAGTTATCCCGTGAGCGGACATCCGCTCGTCGTCCTGCGCGATCTGAGCCTCGACGTGGACGCGGGGCAGATGGTGGCGATCGTCGGCGCGTCCGGCGTCGGCAAGAGCACGCTGCTGCACCTGCTCGGCGGCCTCGATCGCGCCGACTCGGGCACCATCACCATCGATGCGGCGAACCTCTCGACGATGCCGGACGGCGAGCTGGTCGCATTCCGGAACCGCCGCGTCGGGTTCGTGTTTCAGTTTCACCATCTGCTGCCGGAGTTCAACGCGGTCGAGAACGCGGAGATGCCGATGCGCATCGCGCGGATGCGCCTCGCCGAGGCGCGGCCGAGGGCGGAGGAGCTGTTGCGCCGTGTCGGACTCGGCGAACGGCACGCGCATCGCCCGGGCATGCTGTCGGGAGGGGAACAGCAGCGCGTGGCCGTGGCACGCGCGCTGGTGATGCGTCCCTCGCTCCTGCTGGCGGACGAGCCTACGGGGGACCTGGACGAATCGACGGCGGACGCGCTGCACGATCTGCTTCGCAGCATGCACCGCGACTTCGGACTTACGTCGATCATCGCGACGCACAATCCGCGGCTGGCCGCCCAGTGCGACCGCGTCCTTCGATTACAGGAAGGACGGCTCGTCGAAGTGGGTCGGGAAACCTAAAGCGGTCAGGACTTTACCTCCATATTGGCGTTTGGTTTCTGGACCCCATGCTTTATAATGTGGTCATCGTTTCCGTGACCCCAACACCATCCGCTTTCACGTAGGTACCCTGGATGTTCGAACGGTACACCGAACGGGCCCGTCGCGTTCTTTTCTTCGCCCGCTACGAAGCGAGCCAGCTGGGCAGCATTTCTATTGAAACCGAGCATCTCCTGCTCGGACTGATCCGTGAAGGCAAGGGTCTGACGAGCCGGATTTTCGCGCGCTCGCATCTTTCCCTCGAGAACATTCGGAAGGAAATCGAAGGCCGGACGGTGTTCCGCGAGAAGGTCTCGACGTCGGTCGAGATCCCGTTCAGCGCCGAGACGAAGCGCGTGCTGCAGTTTGCGGCCGAAGAAGCGGATCGTCTGCTGCACAACTACATCGGGACGGAGCATCTGCTGCTCGGCATCCTGCGCGAGGAGCGTTCGGTTGCGGCGTCCATCCTGATGGAAAAGGGGATGCGGCTCAACACGGTCCGCGAGGACATCGTCGCGCTGCTGAACGAGAAAACGACGCTGACGCGCGCGGGCAAAGAGACGCCGCTGCTCGCCGAGTTCAGCCGCGACCTTACCGAGTCGGCGATGAAGAACCAGCTCGATCCGCTCGTCGGCCGCGAGCACGAGCTCGAGCGCGTGCAGCAGGTGCTGTGCCGCCGCACCAAGAACAACGCCGTCCTCATCGGCGAGCCGGGCGTGGGCAAGACGGCCATCGTCGAAGGCCTGGCGCAGAAGATCGTGTACGGCGACGTTCCGCACTTTCTCGCCGACAAGCGGATTCTGGCGCTCGACATTTCGCTGATCGTCGCCGGGACGAAGTACCGCGGTCAGTTCGAAGAACGCCTCAAGGCGATCATGAAAGAGCTGACCGACAACCCGAACATCATCGTCTTCATCGACGAGCTGCACACACTGGTCGGGGCGGGGTCGGCGGAGGGTTCGCTCGACGCCGCCAACATCCTCAAGCCGGCGCTGAGCCGCGGCGAGATCCGCTGCATCGGCGCGACGACGCCGGCCGAGTACCGCAAGTACATCGAGAAGGACCGGTCGCTGGAGCGGCGGTTCCAGGCGATCAAAGTCGATCCGCCAGGCGAGCGCGAGACGATCGAGATTCTCGTCGGCGTGAAGGATCGCTACGAGTCGTTCCACCACGTCGAGTACACGCGCGAGGCGATCGAGGCCGCCGTCTACCAGTCGAACCGCTACATCACCGATCGGTTTCTGCCCGACAAGGCGATTGACCTGGTCGACGAAGCGGGCGCCCGCGCGAAGCTGCGGGAAGCTGGTTACAGCGAGGAATTCGGCGAAATCAACCGCAGCATCCGGCTGAACATCGAGCAGATGGAGAGTGCCGCCGCGCAGAAGGACTACGCGCGCGTCGAGCACTTCCGCGACCAGGAGCAGCAGGCCCGCGAGAGCCTGATGCAGGTGCGCGAGAAGTTCGACGTCAAGTCGGCGTCCCGCAAGGTCATCGTCGGGAAGTCCGAAATCGACGAGGTCGTCTCGAAATGGACCGGCGTGCCGATGGCGTCGATCAACCAGGACGAGGGCGACAAGCTGCTCCGCATGGAAGCCGAGCTGCACAAGCGCGTCATCAGCCAGGAGAAGGCGATTTCGGCGATTTCGCGCGCCATCCGGCGCTCGCGCGCGGGGCTCAAGAACCCGAATCGCCCGGTCGGGAGCTTCGTGTTCCTCGGTCCGACCGGCGTCGGCAAGACCGAGCTGGCGCGCGCGCTGGCCAATTTCCTGTTCGGCAGCGACCACGCGCTGATCCGCTTCGACATGTCGGAATACATGGAGAAGCATTCGGTCAGCAAGCTGATCGGATCCCCGCCCGGATACGTCGGCCACGAAGAGGGCGGTCAGCTGACGGAGAAGGTCAAGCGCAACCCGTACTCCGTCGTGCTGCTCGACGAGATCGAGAAGGCCCACCCGGACATCTTCAACATCCCGCTGCAGGTGTTCGAGGACGGCCATTTGACCGACGGGCTCGGCAACCGGGTGAATTTCAAGAACACCATCATCATCATGACGTCGAATATCGGCGCGCGCTTCATTCAGAAGAAGAGCTCGCTGGGGTTCCAGAGCAGCAACGAGAGCGAGATTAGCAAGAGCGTCTCGGACATGGTGCTCGGCGAGGTGAAGCGGACGTTCAACCCCGAGTTCATCAACCGCATCGACGAGATCATCGTGTTCGAGGCGCTGACCGACGACGACCTGCGGCGGATCATGGGCCTGCTCGCCGATCAGCTCAATGCGAACCTGGTGGACCGGAAGCTGCGCATCACGCTGACGCCCGAAGTCGTCGACTGGATCATCGAGGTGACCTGTAAGGACCGCTCGTACGGCGCGCGTCCGCTGCGCCGCGCGATCCAACGGTACGTCGAGGACCCGCTGTCCGAGGAACTCATCCGCGGCCATCTGCGCGGCGGCGAGATCGAGGTCTACCTGCAGGCGGGGCAGCTGGCGTACCGGCCCGCCGGAGAGCTCGAGGCCGGCCGGACCCTGGCATAGCGCGTAAGCGGCGACGGATTCCGTAAAAGAATGCGTCGCCGACCGAAAATCATTGCGCTCAGTCTAAAATCCAAAAGATGTCCAACGCGAGGGGTGTGTCGAAGGGGGCGGCGGTACTGATACTGGCGGCGCTTGCTGCGCCGCCCGTTGTATCCGCCACGCAGAGCCCTCAGGCCCTGCCGCCCGGGACCGTCTGTGGCCAGCATCCGACGCCCCTCGCCCAGCCGCCGGCGGGTTCGGGGCCCGTTGTCCTCTACGTGGCGCCGTGCTTCGAGGCCCAGGGCAATCAGTCGGTCGTCGAGGGCCAGACA
>DASQHH010000809.1:0-2844 GCA_035632195.1 Vicinamibacterales bacterium | reverse complement strand
CAGACGTCTCCGGCGCCGCTGCAGCGGAACGCCACGGCGGGATTCGCGGGGAACGCGGCGGCGGCCGGCGCGGCGGGTTGCGCGGGAGGCTGCGTTGCCGGCGGCGCAGTCCGCGCCGGCTCTACCGGCGCAGGCGGGACTGCTCTTCCGTTCGTCGCCGCGCGCGTCACTGCCGGCGTCGACGGCCTCCCGGCGGACGCTGCGCTCGGCGCCGGCGCGGCGGGTGAAGACGGCGCGGAGGAAGAAGGCGGATTCGAAGCGGGCGGATTCGCCGGCCCCGACGCCGAGGCAGGTGGCGCCGCAGGGGCGCCTGCGCCCGGGTCCGTTGGCGCCGGCGGCGGCGCCGACGTCGCTGCGGGCGGAGCCGCGGAGGCGGATGCCGGCGCTGTCGATGCAGTGGTGGCATCGGGAGTCGGGCCGGCCGGCGCTGACGATCGTCCGAACTTCAGGTACGCTCCCGCTGCGATGAGCACGAGGATGATCGCGGCGGCCATCATCAGCGGGCCTTTCGACGACGTCGTCGAGGGCGCCGGCAGCGCGACGGTCGGCGTGGGCGCCGCAGCCGGCTGAGCGATGGTCGGCCTCGGCGGCGCGACGACGGGAGGAGCGCTCATGGTCGCTCCGGCGCCCGGCATCGGCGTCGGCACGGTCGGCGCGGACGCAGGCCCGGGCGTGGCCGATGTTGCCGCGACCGTGGGAAGCGGCGGCGCCGTCTGGCCGATAGCGGTTTTCTGCTGCGGCGCCGCCAGCGGAATCGTCGCCGCTGTTCGTGCGGCCGCGACCGTCGGGGCCGTGGCGCCCGGGCCCGACATCGGGACCGTCGGCGCGCTCGACGCGCCTTGCGGCGCCGTCGTCTGCGAGCCGGACGACACGATTGTGCGGAAGTCCCATGCTCGCGCCGCCGCGGGGTCTTTCTTGATCGCCTCGCCGCCCGGAGTCAGCGGCACCGCATTCAGCGCGCTGCCGAATTCCTCGGCGGTCTGGAAGCGCGCCGCCGGATCTTTCTGCAGACAGCGCATCGCGATCCCTTCGAGCTCGGGCGACACATGCGCGTTGGGGTTCTTCACGGACGGCAGGACCGGCGTTTCCTTGATGTGCTTGATCAGGATCATCGGCGTCGACGGGTCCGAGAACGGCACGTCGCCCGACAGCATTTCGTAGAGGATGACGCCGAGCGAATAAATGTCGCTGCGGCCGTCGACCGGACGTCCTTCGGCCTGCTCCGGCGCCATGTACTGCGGCGTGCCGACGACGAAGCCGGTCTGCGTGAGCTGCGTCGACTCGTCGAACGTCTTCGCGATGCCGAAGTCCACGAGCTTGGCGATCTCGCGGCCGTGGTCGTCATGCGTAAGCATGATGTTGTGCGGCTTGAGGTCGCGGTGGATGATGCTGTGCCGGTGCGCGACGGCGAGCGCCGCCGACACCTGCCACATGAGCGACACGATGCGGGCCGGATCCATCGGCCCTTCCTTCGAGAGCACGGACTTCAGCGATGGACCGTCGATGAATTCCATCGCGATGTACAGCGTCCCGTCGCCGGTCTGACCGAGATCGTACACGGCGGCGATATTCGGATGATTGAGCGTCGTCGCGGCGCGGGCTTCACGCTGGAACCGCCGGACGATTTCCGGCGAGCTGACGATCTCGGCGTTGATCATCTTCACCGCGACCGCCTTGTTCAGCATCACGTGCGTCGCCTTGTAGACGGAACCCATCCCGCCCTTGCTCAGGTAACTGTCGAGGCGGTACTTACCGTCGAGCACGGTGCCGAGGTTCTTTGATCCTGCCGGCGTCTGCTCGTCGAGAACCGTACCGTCGTTCGGACAGAGCTTGACGGTCGACGGGAACGTGCGGCCGCACTGCGGGCAACGATTGGTTTCGACCTGTGTGTCAGCCATGTCCTGTTCTCAAGTTGGGGGACAGCGATTTTAGCACCTGCTGCGCCTCGGCCACCATCGTCCGGACCACTTCTGAGGCCGACGGAAGATCACCGATAACACCCACGCTCTGGCCGGCGTACAGGGGAAAGGCATCCGGTGCGTTGCGGCGCGCCGCCGCCATCCAGATGTCCTGTTCGAGTCCCGCCTGCAGCAAGCCTGGCAGCGCAGGCGCCTGCGACGCTTCGTAGTCCTGCTGCAGCCGGTTGCGCAGGACGCGCGCCGGCAGTCCGGTGAACGCGCGCGTTACCGCCGTCCGATCGCTCGACGCGGCCAGAATCGCCTGCTTCCAGAACTCGGGCGCCATCGACTCGCGCGTCGCGACGAAGCGGGTGCCGAGCAATACGCCCGCGGCACCGAGCGCCTGCGCCGCCACGAGGCCGCGTCCATCCGCGATGCCGCCCGCGGCGACAACCGGGACGCGGACCGCGTCGACGACTTCCGGCACCAGCGCGAATGTGCCCACGTCCGCGGCGGCTCCGCTGCGCCACACCGATCGATGACCGCCCGCCTCGGCACCCTGCGCCACGATCACATCGACGCCGGCGGCCTCCGCGGCTCGGGCATCCTCGACGTTGGCAATCATGACCATCACGCGGACACCGCGATCGTGGCAGCGGGCGATGACGTCGCGTGAGGGCAGGCCCAGACCGACGCTCCACAGCGGGACGCGTTCGTCGAGGAGAACGTCGAGCGCGAGCGGCACGAGATCCGGCCGCTGCGGCGGCGGCGCCGACGACTCGGGTACGCCGACGCGGCGGCGTATCGGATTCAGCGCGGCATTGGCGGCTTCGACGTCGCGAGCCGGCAGCGTCGCAGGATCAATCGGCTGTACGACGTCGGGATGCAGCCAGAGATTCACGCCGAACGGTTTCGTCGTCAGCGCGCGGACGCGGCGGATCTGCGC
>DASQHH010000808.1:0-1794 GCA_035632195.1 Vicinamibacterales bacterium | reverse complement strand
CCGTCGTCCGGATCGACCCGACACAGATCGAGCGTGCCATTCTCAATCTCGTGCTCAACGCACGCGACGCGCTTCCCGCCGGCGGGCACATCACGATCGACGTGACGCGGCTGCCGCGCAGGGCGGTCACGCTGCCGCACGATGTTGACGCGACAGCGGCGGGTCCAGGAGCCGCGCCCCATACGGGCGATTACATCCGCGTCCGCGTCACCGACGACGGAATCGGCATTCCAGCCGAGATCCAGGCGCATCTCTTCGAGCCGTTCGTCACGACGAAGGACGTCGGGAAGGGGACCGGGCTCGGGCTGGCGTCCGTGTACGGCATCGTGCGGCAGAGCAACGGGTTCATCACGGTTGACAGCGCCGCCGGACGCGGGACGACGTTCACGATGTTGTTTCCTGCGGTCGCTGCCGCAGAGGCCGCTGCGGACGCGGAGCGGCGCGATCACGCCGCGCCGCACCAACCCGGAACGATACTGCTGGTCGAGGACGAAGACGCCGTGCGAGCGATCACCGGCGCCGTCCTCCGGCGAAGCGGATATCGGGTGTTCGAGGCGCCGCTGCCGAGCGCGGCCTGCGAGATCTTCGATCGGCACGCCGAGCAGATCGATCTGCTGCTCACCGACGTCGTGATGCCGGAAATGAACGGGCCGGCGCTGGCGCAACGGCTGATCGGCAGGCGGCCGTCGCTGCGAACATTGTTCATCTCCGGCTATGCCGACGCCATTCGTCCGCTCGAGGAGTCGAACCAGCCGAACCTCAGTCTGCTGGCGAAGCCGTTCCAGGCATCCGTTCTCGTCGAGCGCGTGCAGCAGCTGATCGGCAGCGCGCACTCCGCGCCGCACCGTCCGCCCCTCACGCGTAGTGGAGCCGCCCGTGACCTCAATGCTGACTCTCGCTAAGAGCTATGCTTCCCGGATGAAGAGCGCGCCCAAAGGGCCGGGTCGCGTGCTGATCGTCGACGACGAGGAGCCGGTGCGCCGCTTCGTCGAGCGTGTGCTGCGCGACGCCGGGTATGAGACGTCGGTCGCGGGCGACGGTCCCGAGGCGCTGGAAGTCGCAGCGAAGCTGGAGGGGCTCGACGTGCTCGTCACCGACGTGATGATGCCGAATATGCTCGGCGACGAGCTCGCTCGGCGGCTTCGGCAGAACGAGCCGGACCTGAAAGTGCTGTACCTGACCGGTTACAGCGATCGCCTGTTCAAGGAAAAGGTGACGCTGTGGGAGGCGGAGGCGTTTCTCGACAAGCCGTGCAGCGTCAAAGGCCTGCAGGAAGCCGTGTCGCTGCTGCTGCACGGCCGCACCTAGCTTCTAGCGCGCGCGCCGCCGCTCCGCGCCCTCCTCGAACAGCATCGGTGGCGGACCGTCGTCACGCGCGAGTGCCCGCGCGATCCTCGTCAGTGACGCCACGAGCGCCCGACGTTCCCCGGCCGTCAGCGCGGCAATCCCCGCAATCAGTCGTTCCTGCGCGGGTTGGGGCGAGCGGCGCAGGACCTGGCGCCCGGCGTCGGTAATGGCCAGCCGCAGCCTGCGGCGGTCCTCCTTCGACGAGACCTTCTCGACGAGATTCCGATCGACCAGCCGCTGGACCACCACTGAGACGGAACTTTGATGCGTGAATGTGCGGCCTGCCAGATCATTGACCGACAGACCGGGCGAGACGGCGAGCTGCTGCAGCGCGAAGAGCTGCGCCGCGCTGAGGCTCAGGCGCTGCTCGGTCTCGCGGCTGGACGACCGCAGGACCTGAACGATCCGTCGAATGGCGTCGAGAACGCTCCGCACGTCTTCGTCGAA
>DASQHH010000807.1:0-5878 GCA_035632195.1 Vicinamibacterales bacterium | reverse complement strand
ACGCCGCAGGCCAGCGGTGGGGTCAGAGATTGGCAGGGGGCAGACGTCGGGCGGGGTCAGAGGTCGCGCAACTGGGGTCAGAGGTCGCTGGGGGTCAGACCTCTGCCTGGTGCATCGCCTCGAGGATGAACCGGCGGACGTCGTCGCGGAGTTGGAAGCGCGTGCGTTCGGACGCGGACCAGCGGTCGCGGTCGTTCCACATCCGGTTCAGTCCACGCTGGATGTCGGGATCGCCGCCGGTGAACTCCTCGACGAGAGCGCCAGCGCGCGGCAAGCGCCCGGGCTCGCGTCCCGGACGGAGATTCGAGCGCGTCGATCGCGGCCCCGACGTCGCCGACGAGCGCCGTCCACTGACGCGTCACGCGCGCCTGCAGCGCCGGCGTCCAGAGCCTCTTCCGCGCCGCCACTTTCGCGCGCGCGGCAGGCGAGTAGTACTTCTTCGTCCAGTCAGTCGCATTCTGCCGTTCGATCTCGCGCACGATGCGCTTGAACATGTCCCAGTCGGGCATGTTCGCCCGGTCGCGCATCGACTGCTCGGCTTGGGAAATGGCGTCGATTGCCGCATCGAGCCGCCCGCGCTTCTCGACAAGCACACTCCGCTGCCGGCGCAGCGTATCGGCGAGCGGGAGCTCGGCTTTGACGAGCCGCGCGATGTCCTTCAGCGGCAAACCGAGGAACTTCAGGACGACAATCTGTTCCAGCCGCACGAAGTCGGCGTCGCGGTACAGCCGGTAGCCCGACTGCGACCGCTCGCCCGGCTTCAACAGGCCGATGCGGTCGTAATGGTGCAGCGCGCGCACCGTGACGCCCGCGAGCGACGCGAACTCCCGGATCCGGTAGACCTGGCCGCCGGCCTTGGCGATGGACATCTGTGGGTAGAATAGCCGCTGCGGAACGGCATTCATGGCAAAGGAGCTTTCGATGAAGCGTCTCATCTCGGGGATGGCGGCGTTCGCGGCGTGCACGGCGATTGCGGTGGCGCAGCAGCCGCCGGCGGCCGGCGGCGGCCAGATGCGCGGAGGCGGGCAGATGGGCGGCCAGAAAATCGGCGTCGCGACGAGCCTGCAGCGCGCGTACAACGGCTTCAAGACGAATTACACCGCGGCGGCCGAGAAGATGCCGGACGCGGACTACAACTTCAAGCCGGGCTCGACGCCGGAGGCCCGGGCGTTCGGTGCCGGCATCGCCCACATCGCCAACGCGCAGTTCAACCAGTGCTCGGCGCTCACCGGCCAGGCCAACCCGATGCAGGGAAAAAACCTGGAGAAGGAGCTGACGACCAAGGCCGAGATTACCAAGGCGCTCGCCGATTCCTTCGTGATCTGCGACAAGGCGTTCGAGGCCGTGACCGACGCGAACGCGATGGATATGGTCAAGCAGGGGAACAACGAAGTGACGCGCGTCGCGGCGCTGTACGGCGTGATCGTCCACGGCAACGAGATGGCCGGGACGGCGTACGTTTACCTGCGCTCGAAGAACATCGTCCCGCCCTCGACCGAAAATATGGGCCGCGGGATGCGGGGCCGCGGATAAGAATACCCGCACGGCAGAAGTCAGACGTCAGAAGTCGATGCGTGTAGCGTGTCGCTGACTACACGCGTGCTCATCGGGCTGGCGGCGGGGTTCGCCGCCGGCCTCCTCCTCGCCGGATCGGCTTACGCGACGCCGGTCGTCACGTTTCTCGCACCCGTCGGTACGATCTTCATCAACCTGATTCGCATGACGGCGCTGCCCCTGGTGGCGTCGATGCTCGTCGCGAGCGTCGGATCGCTCGGCGAATCGCGCGCGCTCGGGCGCACCGGCGGGCGCGCGCTCGCGATCGCGCTGGTGCTGCTCGCGATCGCAGCCGCGGGCAGCGCCCTCGTCGCCGAGCCGGTTCTCGCGCGCGTGCACGTTGATCGGGCAGCGGCCGAAGCGCTGCGGCCGCCCGCGACCGCGAAGCTGGAAGGCACGTTCGTGCCGGCCGGTGCGCCGCTTCCGCCCTCGCCCGCGGCGCAGTGGCTCGTGGCCCTCGTGTCGCCAAACGTGCTCAAGTCCGCGGTCGAGGACGCGATGCTGCCGGTGATCGTGTTTTCGGTGCTGTTCGCGCTGGCGGTCGGCCGCATCGAGCCGGGACGGCGCGCCGCAGTGCTCGGATTCGTCGGCGGCGCAGCCGACGCGATGCAGCGGCTCGTGACGTGGATTCTCGCGCTGGCGCCGTACGGTGTGTTCGCACTCGCCGTGCCGCTGGCCGCCCGGCTCGGCTACAGTGCCGTCGCTGCCGTCGGCGTCTACATCGTGCTGGTCGTCTCGCTGACGATCGCCGCGGTCGGGCTCCTGCTGTATCCGCTCGGCATCGCGGGCGGCCGGATGCGTCCGGCGCAGTTCGCGGCGTTCTGCGCACCGTCGCAGGCGATCGCGTTTTCGTCGCGATCGTCCATCGCGACGCTGCCCGCAATGCTCGAGACGGCGTCGATCGCCGGCGCCCCACCTGTCGTGACCGGCTTCATCATCCCGCTCGGCGCATCGGTGTTCCGGTTTGGTGCGGCCGTCGCGCAGACGGTCGGCGTGCTCTTCCTGGCGCGCCTGTACGCGGTCGACCTTTCCCCGGCGGCGCTGGCGTCCGTCGTCGTCACCGTCGTCTTCACGACGTTCGCCGTGCCCGGCATCCCGGGCGGCAGCATCATCGCGATGGTGCCGGTCCTCGCCGCGGCGCATCTTCCGGTGGACGGCGTCGGCATCCTGCTCGCCGTCGATACCCTCCCGGACATGTTCCGGACGACGGCGAATGCGACGGGGACGATGGCGGTCGCCGCGGTTCTACGAAGATCTTCGTTGACATCTACGAATAGTTTCGTAGATGATCGCTCTCCGGAGGGCAGGGGCCCCCGGAGTGAACAGACGTGAAGCGGAAACCCACTGACGCCGAGCTAGCCATCCTCGCCATTCTCTGGAAACGCGGTCCCAGCACCGTCCGCGACGTGACCGACGCCCTCGGGCACGAGACCGGCTATACGACGGCGCTCAAGCTGCTGCAGATCATGACCGAGAAGGGCCTGGTGGCGCGCGACGAGTCGGCGCGGACGCACGTCTACCAAGCCGCCGTCAGCGCGGACGAGACGCAGCGCCACCTCGTCAGCGATCTCCTGAAACGCGCCTTCAACGGATCGGCCGCGCAGCTCGTCTTACAGGCATTGGCGGCGAAGAAGGCCTCGCCCGCCGAGCTCGCGGCGATCAGGCGGATGCTGAATCGACACAAGGCAGGCACGAAATGACGTCGATGCTGAACACCATCGGATGGACACTGATCCACTTTACCTGGCAGGGCGCCCTGGTCGCCGCGATTGCGGCCACGGCGCTGCGCCTGACGGAATCGCGATCGTCGAACACGCGCTACGCAATCGCGTGCGCCGCGCTCGGCGCGATGCTGGCCGCGCCCACGGCCACGGCGTGGTTGATCGCGACTTCAACGGAATCTACATCTCTGGTCGCTTCAGAGGCCGTGTGCAGGGGTCGAGCTTGCTCGACCCGAGAGATCGCGAGTTCGTCGGCGATGTCCGACGTCGCGACGGTTCGTCGATTCAATCTGACCGACGACGCGGAACGGGCCGAGCAGGCTCGGCCCTTATACACAATGCTGCCGCGCGTCGTTCCCGGACTGACGGTTGCCTGGATGGTTGGCGTGGTGTTGTTACTGGTCCGCTTGTGCGGCGGATGGTGGTACGTGCGGACGCTGCATCGGATGGCCATGACGGCGCCGGAATCGCGATTCCAGCAGGCCTGCGGGCGTATCGCCGATCGGCTCGGGCTGTCCGCCGCCGCGCGCGTCGTCGAATCCGCGGCCGTCGAGGTCCCGACGGTCGTCGGCTGGCTGCGGCCGGCGATCGTGCTGCCGATTGCCGCGCTGGCGTCGCTGACGCCGCAGCAGGTCGACGCGATCCTCGCGCACGAGCTCGCGCACATCCGGCGGCACGACTATGCGGTCAACATGCTGCAGACACTGGCCGAGACGCTGCTGTTCTATCACCCGGCGGTGTGGTGGGTTTCGAGCCGGATCCGCGCCGAGCGCGAGCACTGCTGCGACGACATCGCCATCACCGTATGCGGAGACCGGGTGCAGTACGCGCGCGCGCTCGCGGATCTCGAGAGCGGACGCGGCTGGGGTGCGTCGGTCGTCCTGGCGGCGACCGGCGGATCTCTCGTCGAGCGGATCGGCAGCATCCTGCGCGTTCGCGCAAATGAAGCGCCTTCGTCGAGCGTCATCCGGCCCGGAGCGACGCTCATCCTGACGCTCCTGTTCGCAGCCGGCGCGGGCTCGATCGAGAGGCTGCCGCGGGTGCGGCTGAGTGCGCAGTCGGACGCGGTCGCCGTCATGGCGGTGCCGACCGTGCCGGCGCGCGCTGATAGGATGGCACCGCAGCCCCCGGTGCCGCCGGTGCCGCCGGATCCTCCCGATTCTCCACAGCCGCCGGATCCGGCCGATCGATTTGACGTGTTCGCGCCCCCGGCTCCGCCAGCGGCCCCGGCTCCGCCCGCTCCCCCGGCTCCGCCCGCGCCTCCCGCGCCACCAGCCCCTCCCGCGCCACCGGCTCCTCCGCCACCCCCCACGCCGCAGTCGCGCGGCAGCTGGCACATGGAGTGGAGCAACGATCACGAGCACGTCGACTTCCGTCTGCAGGGCGAAGTGACGTTCACCGACGACCTGACCGACGTGAAGACGCTGTCAGACGACGGCGAACTGACGATTCGGCAGTGGCACGGCCTCATTCCGCACACGATCGAATTCCGTTCGGCGGGAGGAACCGTGACGCGCACGTACTACATCGCCGGCACGAAGCACGATTGGAACGCCGATGCCACGGCGGAACTGCGCGATCTGCTGCCGCGGCTCGTTCGCAACTCCGGCCTCGGCGCCGACGCGCGGGTGAAGGCCATACTGGCGGCGAAAGGCGTCCCCGGTGTGCTCGCGGAGATCGATCTGATCACAACCGACTACGGCCGCCGGGTGTATGACGTCGCTCTGATCGACCAGGCGCATCTCGATGCGTCCGGCGTGTTGCCGGTTCTGACCGATGCCGGTCGCCGCATCGCCTCCGACTACGAGCGGGGGCAGGTACTCCAGCACATCGCGGTCCGCGTCAAGCTCGACGATCGTGCCGCGACGGCATATGTCCAGGCGATGGCGGGCATGCATTCGGACTACGAGCGGCGCCGCGCGCTGACCGCCCTGTTTCTGGCAGGCGGCCCGGTCGGCGGCACCCAGACGCTCGAGGCGCTGGACGCCATCGGCTCGGCATACGAGCGCCGGGAAGCCTTGACGACGCTCATCGCGCACGGCCGTCTGAATGACGACATGAAGCGTGGCATCCTGGCCTCGGCGCGGACGCTGCGGTCGGACTACGAGCGGGATCAGACGCTGAAGGCGTATGTCCAGGCATTCGGCGTGGAGTCGCCGGTGCGAACCGCCTTCTTTTCGGCGGTCAGCGCGTTTACGTCCGACTACGAGCGCCGCATGGTCCTGACAGCTGTCGCTTCTAAGAAACCGCTGCCGGGTGACGTCCAGGAGGCGTCATTCGATGCGACGACGGCGATGCGGTCGGACTACGATCGAGCCGAATCGCTGCTGGCGTTCCTGAACGCGCACGCTGTCGACAGCGGCAGCCGTCCGGCCTTTGTCGCCGCCGCCGATCGAATCCGGTCGAGCTACGAGCAGAATCGAGTGCTCGCGGCGCTGGCACGGTCCGACGCCCGCTGAAGCCAACCTTCGGCGGCTGCCGAGCGTCTCAAAGGCTGTTATGCGCGACTTCCGTTTCGCCGTCCGTATGCTCATGCGGGCACCGGCCTTCGCCGTCGTGGCCGTCGCCACGCTTGCGCTGGGCATCGGCGCCAACACCGCCAT
>DASQHH010000806.1:0-2909 GCA_035632195.1 Vicinamibacterales bacterium | reverse complement strand
TCAGTCTACCGGAGCGCGAGGCTTTAGCCGAGCGTTTCCGCAGTCGTGACAGCAGATCTCTCGCCCGCTCTCCGAACTGCTCGTCGTCGACGACCTTCCCGGCCCACGCCCTCGCTTCGTCCTTGCGCGCGAGGTTGAAGGAGGCGACGGCGACGTTGAACGACGACTGCACCTTCTCGCGCCGCGCCTCGACGATCTGCGACTCGCGCTTGGCAACTTGCCTGGCGATGCGTTCCGGCCGGTCGTTCGACGCCTTGATCTCCAGGATTTGCTGTCCGAGATCGGCGATCGCGCTCTCGAGACACCCCGCCGTTTCCTTGAGCACGTCGGCGGTGGCGGACCACGCGCGCTGCTCGGCCAGCACGGTGCCGAGGTAATAGCCGGTCTCGCAGTCGTTTGGATTGCGCGTCCGCGAGAGCTCGAACTTCGTGCGCGCGACGTCGAGGTCCTTCCGGCGGTAGGCAATGATCCCGGCGAGCTTCGGCACCGCGGCGTTGAGCAGCAGCTTGTTCGCCAGCTCGATATCCGTCCAGCCCGCCTCATACCGTTCGAGCTGCGTCTCGTTCAGCGCGCGCCAGTACAGGCCGTCGCCGCGGTACCACCCGAGCGGCAGCAGCACGTCGACGGCGGCGATCGCCTCTTCGTTCTTCCCCAGGAACGTCAGCGCTTTTGCTTTTCCGAGCAGCGCGTCGACCGCGGCCGGTTCGTACGACAGCGTCTCGTCGAAGAGCTTCACCGCGGCGTCGAATTCCTCCGCGGTCATGTCGAGATTGGCCATCGTGATCGTGAGCACAGGCCACTTCGGATGCCAGCCGTACCCCCGCTGATACCACGCCATCGCCGCGTCCATCGCCGGACCCGTCATGCGGACCATTCCGGGCCTCGGCGTCGTTTCGAGGCCGCCGAGGAAGTAGGTCACCTCGACGAAGCGCGCGTCGGCAGTCAGCAGCGCGCGCAGCTTTTCGCCGTCCGTGCCGCGGCAGAGAGCGGTGCGGTACTTCAGCAGCGGCGCGTCCGCAAACGTCTCGGCCGGTTCGAGGAGCTGATCTCTGGTCAGGTTTCGGGTCTCGCTCGCGTTGCAGGTCAGCGACAGATACGTGTACGCCGCTGCTTCGTCGTACTCCGCCGTCTCGCGCAGCATGGCCGTCCACGCCTGGTAGTTGATGCGCATGACCCGGCTTCGTTCAAGGTCTGCATCCGTCGTCGGCCGGCCCGCCCCGATACTGGCAAACGACACCGCGTCGACGATGTCGACGATGCGGTCGAGCCAGGCGGGGACGTTGGGAGATGCAAGGAGAATCTCGCGAGCCTTTCCGAGGTATCCACTGTCGGTCATCCCGAGCTCGCGCTCGCGGAGCGCGATGAGCGCGGCCGCTCTGACTGCGCCGCCCGCGGCCGCGTCGGCCGTCGTCGGGATCGAGCGCAGGGCGTCATACTTGCGGAATGCCGCCGTCATGCAATCGAGGCAGCCCGCCAGGAGGTCCTGGTCCGCGGCGGCCAGGCGGTCCCGGGCCCGGAGGTCCGGTGAGGGAGCTGATGCAACCGGTGTTTTCGGGGCACAGGCGGCAATCGCCAGGCCGCAGACGAAACAGATGACGGTCGGGCGCATCAGCCGTTTAGACACCGTTTACCGGAAATCGGCTTAGAAGAGAGGATGGATTGTGGTGAACAGGGCCAGGCCTAGTGTGTAAAAGAGCGCGAAAACCGCCACGACCATGGTCGAAACGAACCGCGACCGGCCGTCGGCCAGCCAGATGAAGAACGGGAACAGGACCGAACAGTAGCGTCCAACCCCCTCGAACACGCCCGACGACAGGGGCAGCCACAGGTTCGCCAGCATGAACAGGCCGTACCCCGCGCCGAACCTGCGCCAGACGAACGGGATCGAGGCCAGAAAGACGATGCCGGTGACGCCGTACAGGAAGTCGTACGGAGCCAAGTGCTCGCCGGCCAGAAACGCATACGGATGAGTCGCTAGCTTCGCGACGAGGCGAAACGGCGCGAGCCACGGCGCTCCGCCCGGGTAGTATCCCCATCGCTGAAGCGTCGCGGCCCACTCCAGCGGATTGCCGGTCAGCGAGTAGATGTAACCGCAATACGCGAGGAATCCCGACGTCGCAAGTGCGATGCCGGCAGCCGCGCCCCCCCATCGAGCTCTGTCCCCGCCTTTGAGCTCTGTCCCCGCAATGGGGAGAGAGCTCGATGGCGGGGACGGAGGTTGGCGAAGGCGATCCAGGCGAGCGCCGGGACCATCAGGATGCCCGGGACTCGCGTGGCGGTCGCGATGCCGCCGCAGATGCCGCCCGCGAGGTACCGGCCGCGCCGGAAGAAGTAGAACGCGAGGACCGTAAACAGCAGAAACGTGCTTTCGCTGTACGCGACGCCGAAGAAGAACGCGAACGGAAACACCGCCGCCAACAGGACGGCCCGCTCCGCCAGGCGGCGATTCAGGTCGAGACGCGCGAGATAGTACAGCGCCACCATCGCCCCGACAAAGCACGTCCACGCGATGCCGACACCCGCGATGTAGTAGGTCGCGTGATGACGTCCGAACACGTTGCCGACGTAGCGCATCAACATCGGGTACACCGGAAAGTAGGCGATGTTGCTGCGGCCGCTTTCGACCGGCGTATAGCCGTTCCACGCGATCCCTTCGAAATAGCCGCTGTCATAGCGCGCGAACGTGTCCCAGAAGGGACTGGCGTCGGAGAACACGCGCAGCTGTTCGGGTCGATCCAGCGGGAAGGTGACGTTGATCAGGAGCGCGAGCAGCGCTGAGAGCAGGCGAAACGCCACGGCCGCAATCGCTATCCGGGTGGCGGCCCGCCGATCGATATTGACTGACAAGCTGGTGCGTTAGAATACCTTATGCCTCTTTATGAATACGAATGCCGCGGCTGCGGCCAGCG
>DASQHH010000805.1:0-3066 GCA_035632195.1 Vicinamibacterales bacterium | reverse complement strand
CCGTCCATCCCGACGCGACGGTCACGCCGATCCTCGTCCCGTACGGCACCGACTCGAACGCGTTCAGGCCCCGCGGCGTCAAGAGCTACGGCATCTTCCCCGCTATCGTCCCCGCCGATGCCGTGGCGTCGATGCACGGCGATGCGGAGCACATGCCGGTCGACGCTGTCGGCGAAGGGTCCCGGGTGCTCTTCGAGGCGCTGCGCGCGACTCTCAGGTAGATCCAACCAAACCGGTCGGCGCTGCGTCTAAGGTCAATACGTCGAGAGTCGACGTATGATGGCCTCCATGCCTGACGCACACGACTACCTGCCGCTGTCCGCTCAGCAGTTCCACATCCTCCTGGCGCTTGCCGACGCCGATCGTCACGGCTACGGCATCCTGCTCGAGATTGCCAGGCGCACGGACGGAGCGACGCGGCTTGGCACCGGCACGCTCTACACCGCCATCGCCGGGCTGGAAGACGACGAGCTGGTCGTCGAAGCGCCGCAGCGCAGAAGTGAGCGCGACGACCGCCGCAGGTTCTACCGCCTGACGCCGCTCGGCCGCCGCGTCCTGCGCGCCGAGACGGCCCGCCTCGAGTCGCTCGTCCGGCACGCGAAGCAGAAGGGGATCCAGCCCGCGTGGTGACGTTCGCCTCGCGAGTCTATTCGGCTGCTCTGCGGCTGCTTCCGCCGGCGATGCGCGAGCGCTACGCCGACGACATGCAGCGCACGTTCGACGCGCATGCCCGCGACGAGGCCGCCCGCGGCTCGGCCGCGGTCATCGTCCTGCTCGTCCGCGAGCTCGCGGACGTCGCGCGCGCCGCCCTGCCGACACCGTTTTCACCGAGAGCACCAATGGGAACCTTGTTCCAGGACATCCGCTACGCACTGCGGATGCTCGTCCGCCAGCCGGGTTTTACGGCAATCGCGCTCGTCACACTGGCACTCGGCGTCGGCGCGGACACGGCCGTTTTCACCGTGGTCAACGGCGTGCTCCTCCGCCCGCTTCCCTATCGCGAACCCGATCGCCTCGTGGTGCTGCTCTACGGTCGCCCGGGACGGACGACGCCCTGGTTCTCGCCGCCGAATTACTTCGACGTCGTCCGGCGCAGCGGTGTGTTCCAGGATGCGGCCGCCGCGTCGCCGACGACGGTCAACCTGACCGGCGCCGGTGAACCGGAGCGCATCGACGGCGCAAGCGTGCTGTGGAACTACTTCAACGTGCTCGGCGTGACGATGCAGCAGGGACGCGCGTTCGTCGAAAGCGACGGGGCCGGCAGCGGCGACGTCGTCGTCCTGAGCGACGGCCTCTGGCGCCGCCGTTTCGGCAGTCACGACGCCGTGGGCGCGACGATCACCCTCGACGGCCGCGCGTGCACGATCGTCGGCGTGGCGCCGCCGGACGTGAACCTGCCGGCCAAGGCCGCGTTCTGGCAGCCGCTCATCTTCAAGCCGCGCGACGTCGATTCGAACGCGCGCGGCGCTCAGTGGATCACGACGATCGCGCGCGTTCGGCCGGACGTCGACATCACGCAGGCGGGCGCCGCCGTGCAGACGGTCGCGTCACAGCTCGCGGCCGAGTTCCCGCGCACCAACGGCAGCACGATCATGGCCATCATGCCGCTGCACGAGCGCATGGTGCGCAACGTCCGCCAGACGCTGCTCGTGCTGCTCGGAGCCGTCACGTTCGTCATGCTGATCGCGTGCGTCAACGTCGCCAACCTGCTGCTCGCGCGGGCTCAGGCGCGGACGCGCGAGGTTGCGATCCGATCAGCGCTCGGCGCCGGGAGGCGGCGCCTCGTACGGCAGTTCCTCTGCGAAAGCGCCGTCCTCGGCCTCCTCGGAGGCCTGGGCGGTCTCGCCGTCGCCTACGCGGCGATGCGCGCGCTGGTGGCGCTCGGGCCGGCCACCATTCCGCGGCTGTCCGAGGTGGCGATCGATCTTCGTGTCCTGGGCTTCGCGGCAGCGACGGCGCTCGCGACGAGCATCGTGTTCGGCCTCGTTCCGGCGCTGGCCGCGAGCGGCGGCGGCGCGTCTCGATTTTTTCAGAGCGCCGGCCGCGGCACGATCGGCGGGGGCGGGACGCGCACTCGACGCGCCCTCGTCGTCGCCGAAATGGCGCTGGCGGTCGTGCTGCTGGCGGGCGCGGGATTGCTCATCCGCAGCTATGCGCTGCTGCAGCACGTCGATCCGGGGTTCGATCCACAGGGCGTCGTCACGTTCAACGTCTCGCTGCCGACGGCCAAGTATCCCGGCATCACCGAGATGGACACTTTTGCCTCGACGCTGGTCTCGCGGCTGCAGGGCGAAGCCGGCGTCAGCGGCGCGGCGGCCGTCTTCGGCCTCCCGTTCGCCGCTGATTTCAGCGCGTCGACGAGTTTCCGGCGGCGCGGCGAAGACGACAGCGCTAGCAACGGCAACGCCGGCATGCGCATCGTCACCCCCGACTACTTCAGGACAATGCGGATTCCGCTGGTGCGCGGACGGCTGTTCGACGTGCACGACGACGGCGTGGGGCCGGAAGTGGTGATCGTGAACGACAAGCTCGCACAGCGGTTCTTCGCCGGCCGGAACCCGATCGGCGAGACGATCCGCATCGGGGTCCGGCTGACCCGCGGCGTGCGCAGCGACTGGAAGACGATCGTGGGCGTCGTCGGGGACGTGAAGTACAACAGCCTCGATGCGGACGCGGCGCCGGAAGTGTATCTGCCGTTCGCGCAGCACCAGGTGGACTCGTTCACGATCGCGGTCCGGACGACGGGCGATCCCATGGCGTTCGCGCCGACGCTGCGGCGCGACGTCGCGGCAATCGACCGGGAGATGCCGGTCGCGAGCGTCGAGCCGATGACCGACGTCGTCGGCGCCTCGATCGCCGAGCGCCGGTTCACGATGCTGCTGCTCGGCACGTTCGCAGTCGTCGCGGTGACGCTCGCCGCAATTGGCATCTATGGCGTGCTCGCGTACATCGTCTCGCAGCGGACGCGAGAGATCGGAGTGCGCCTCGCGATGGGTGCCGCGCCGCGCGACGTGGCGCGGCTGTTCCTGCGCGAGGGAGCAGCCCTCGCGGGTGTCGGATTGCTGG
>DASQHH010000804.1:0-4577 GCA_035632195.1 Vicinamibacterales bacterium | reverse complement strand
TACGCCGCGGGCGTACTGCAGAAACCTCCGGCGCCGTCCAGCGTGCACCGGAAGCTGACTCCGGCTTCGGCGTCGGAGAATGCGAACGCGGCATTCGCGCTGGCGCTCGGATTGGAAGGATGAGCGTCGATCGACGGCATCGGCGGCGGTACCGTGTCCACGACCCACGTATAGGACAGAGGGCTGCTCGGGTCCCCGGCCGACGTCTCGCCGACGACCGAGAACGTATGAGAACCATCGCTCAGGTTCGAATACGTTACAGGACTGACGCAGGGGGCTTCCGAGCCGTCGAGCGTGCACAGGAAACTGGTGACCCTCGAATCACTGCTCGAGAACGCAAACGTCGCCGTGGTCTGATTGCTGGGATTCGGCGGGTACGATTCCAGCAGGGGCGCTGTCGCTCCGGGGGTCACCAACCGAATCACGTTGTTGCCCGAGTCCGCGATGAACAGATTCCCGATGTCGTCTCCGGCCATTCCGGCCGGACCACGAAAGCTGGCATCGAGCGGCGATCCGCCGTCGCCGTTGTACCCGGAGATGCCGGTGCCGGCGAACAGAATGACGCCGGAGTCTGCCTTGAAAATCTGCAAATCGCCGTTCGAACAGTCGCACGTGTCGTCCGAAAAATAGAGACTGCCGGCACTGTCGAATGCTCTCGGCAGCGGACTGATGCCGAAGTACGACACCTGCGTCGAGGAGGTTTCGGTGCCGGTGAGATACGGTCCGTTCGACGGTGAATAGACGTAGATTTGACCGAAGTACGAAAGGAACAGGTTGCCGAAACGGTCGAAGGCCATCGCGTTGCTGCCCAGGTAACCGGTATAAAAGTTCGTCGTCGTGATCAGACCCGAGATCGCGTCGACCCGACGGACCAGGTCGGTGCAGTCGGCCGAAAGCACGAAGACGTTTCCGCCTTTGTCGACCACGACCTGGTACGGCGAATCGACGCTCGTTTGATTGGCCGGAACACCGTCCGTCCACACGCAGGCGTCGCGCGTGCCGTTCCCGACAAGAGTCGTGATGATCTCGTCGCTCGCGCCCGAAATGAACTGGTCGGCGCCGGTCGACACTTTGCGGACGACGTTCTGGCACGGGTCGGCGACGTACAGGGCGCCGGCCGAATCGAATGCGATGCTGCTGGGGCAATCGAGTTGGGCCTGACTGCCGGCTCCGCTGTCTCCCCCATACCCGGCAACGCCGGTTCCGACGACAGTGGTGACTGCCTGGGTGTTCTTGTCGATGCGCTGTACGCGATGGTTGCCCTTGTCGGCGACGAACACATTGCCGGCGCTGTCAACCGCAAGAGACACCGGTTTGTTGTACGGGTCGCCAGGCGCCCCGGTCGAATACGTTTGAATGACCGGCTGAGCGGCCGCCGGCGTCGGAAGCATTCCAGCGAGGACGAACGCGGTCAGACAGGTGATGGTGATGCGGGCGTTCTTTCCGCAGCGGCGGTTGACATCGTGACGTGGCATGGAGGTCCTCCCCGCCCTGAGCGGAGTTCTACCTACACATGCGAGAAGGGCCGGAAGATTCCCTCACCGACTGACTTACAATCGATTTCTATGTCGAACGCGCTCCGCCGAGCCTCCGCGCGCCTGCTCTTCTGTGTCGTCCTCGTCGCCACGCTCCGTGCGCCGTCTGCTCAGGTTCCGACCGGCCACGAGACGACGGCTGCGTCCGTGGCGGGCTACGCGCTCTCGGCCGACATGCCGGTCGATCCCGAGGTCCTCGTCGGCGGCCTGGCCAACGGCCTTCGCTTCTACGTCCGGCCCAACCCCAAACCTGCTGGCGAGGCCGAAATCCGGCTGGTCGTCCGGGCCGGCTCGGTGCTCGAAGACGATGACCAGCGCGGCCTCGCCCATTTCGTCGAGCACATGCAGTTCCAGGGATCGCGGCACTTCCCCGGCGAGAGAATCGACGCCTTCCTCGGGTCCATCGGCCTCAACATCGGCTCCGACGCGAACGCGGAGACCAGTTTCGACGACACGCAGTATTCGCTGAAGGTGCCGACCAGCCGCCGCGGCGTCCTCGACCAGGCGCTGACCGTGCTCGAAGACTGGGCCGGCGGCGCCCTCTTCGAGGATGCCGCCATCGACCGCCAGCGCGCCATCGTCCTCGCCGAATGGCGGCGGAGCCTGGGCGCCGACGAACGCACGGCGGACAAATTGAGGAAAGTCCAGCTCGAAGGCTCGCGCTATGCGGACCGGCCGCCGATTGGCGACCCCGATGTCATCCGCACGGCCACGCGCGATCAGCTGGTGCGGTTCTATCGCGACTGGTACCGGCCGGATCTGATGGCCGTGATCGTCGTCGGCGACGTCGATCGCGATAACGTGGCCGCGATGATCCGCGCGCACTTTTCCGCCATCGACAATCCCTCGCCCGAGCGGCCGCGGCCGGTGTTCGACGTCCCGGAGCATGCCGCCACGCGCTATGCGGTCCTCACCGACAAAGAGAGCACCAATACCGTCGTGAGCCTCACCGACCTCCGGCCGGCGCACAATCAGGGATCGATCGGCGGGTATCGCGACATCCTCAAAGATCAGCTGTTCTCCCAGATGCTCGGCGATCGGCTCGACGAGACCGCCCAGGGCGCGCAAGCGCCGTTCCTGCGCGCCGCCGCCGGCCGCAATCTCTTCCCGGCGCCGAAGACGCGCGATCAGGCGGCGCTGCAGGCACTCGTGCCGGCCGACGGCGTCACGCGCGGCCTCGACGCGCTCGTGACCGCGTTGAAGCGCGTCGCCACGTTCGGCTTCACCGCGACCGAGCTCGAGCGCGCGAAGCAGGCCAACATGGCCGTCTCGGAGCGGGCCGCCGAGGAGAGCCCGGACCGCGAATCCGCCAGCCGCGCGGACGAATACACGCGGAACTTTCTCGAGCGCGAAGCGCTGCCGACCATCTGGCAGGAGCTTGCGTTTCATCGCCGCTTCATGCCCGAGATCACGTTGAAGGAGATGAACGCGCTCGCGGCGGACTGGTTTCCGCAAACCAATCGTCTGGTCGTGGCGATGACGCCCGAAGTTTCCGGGCGGACGCTGCCCACAGAATCTCAGCTGGCCGCGGCCGTTGCGGCGGCGTCGGCGCGAACGGTCACCGCCTACGTGGACACCACCGCCGGCAAGGCCCTGATGGACCATCCGCCGGCCAAAGGCTCCATCGTCAAAACTGTCCAGAAGGGCACGGTCACCGAGTGGACGCTGTCGAACGGCGCCACGGTGGCGCTGCTGCCGACGATGCTCAAGGCGGATCAGATTCTGTTCCGGGCGTCGGCGCCGGGCGGGACGTCCCTGGCGAGCGATGCGGACTTCCCCGCGGCCGCGTCTGCCGACGACATCATCCCTGCCGGCGGAGCCGGCGCGTTCACCGAAACCGCCATCGAGCGGATGATGAACGGCAAGGCGCTCGCCGTTCAGCCGTACATCAACGAGATCCGCGAGGGCATGAACGGCGGCGCCGCCCCGCGAGACCTCGAGGCGATGTTCCAGCTGCTCTATCTGCGGTTCACCGCGCCGCGGGCGGACCCGACCGTGTTCGCCGCCATGCAGCAGCGCGCGCTCGCGCTGCTCGCCGACCAGTCGGCCAGCCCGGACGTCCTCTTCGACCAGACGATCACCGCGGCGCTGAGCGGCAATCATCCGCGCCGCCAGCCGCTCACGCCGGCGACCGTGGCGCAATGGAACCTCGAGAAGTCCCTGGCGTTCTACAAAGCGCGCTTCGCAGATGCGAGCAACTTCACATTCGTGTTCGTCGGCAGCTTCACGCTGGACCAGATCCGCCCGCTCGTCGAGACCTATCTTGCGACCCTGCCGTCCATTTCCGGCGCCCGGGTCGCGAGCCTTCCGGGGGGCGCCGTTCGGAGCGCGAGCCTTCCGGCGGGCGCCGTCCGGAGCGCGAGCCTTCCGGCGAGCTCTGGCCGGAGCGCGAGCCTTCAGGCGAGCGACACGCACGAGACATTTCGCGACCTCGGCATCCGCCCGCCCACCGGCGTCGTCGAGACGACGATCAAGAAGGGTATCGCACCCAAGAGCGAGGTGGCGATCGTGTTCAGCGGGCCGTTCACGTACACGCCGCAGGCCAACCTCGCCCTGCAGACCGCGACGCTCATCCTGCAGGGACGCCTGAGCGACGCCATTCGCGAGGAGCTCGGCGCCACCTACGCGATTTCCGCGGACGCGGAAAGCAACCGATATCCGCAGCCCGAGTATCGCGTCAAGATCCAGTGGACCTGCGATCCCGCCCAGGTCGACACCCTCGTGGCGCGGGTGTTCAAAGAGGTGGCCGCCGTACGCGACACGCCGATCAAGGACGACCAGATGTCGCGGATCCGCGCCTACCTGACGCGCGAGCTCGATCGCAGCAGCCAGGAGAACGGGTATTTCCTGAATCAGATCCTGCGGCGGTACGAGACCGGCGCGCCGCTCGATCAGGACGTCGTGCGGCAGCGAGCGGCGGAAATCGCGGCGCTCACCGGCGGTGCGGTGACGCAGGCGGCCGTCACGTATCTCGATCCGGCGCGGTACGTTCGAGTAACGCTGATGCCGGAGAAGTAGCGCATGAATCCGGCGTCGGCCGGG
>DASQHH010000803.1:0-3658 GCA_035632195.1 Vicinamibacterales bacterium | reverse complement strand
TCGACCCCCACACACGGAATCGCCAGGAGGACGAGAACTGCAGCACGCATAAGATGGGCGATTATAATTCCGGCCATGCGGATACTCGCTTCCGTCCTGGCGCTCGTGGCCGTCGGCGCGCAGCAGCCGCTTCCGCCGCCGTTTCCGCGGCCAGGCGTCACGAAGCTGTTCGAAAACGCGCGCGTCGTCGTCTGGAACATCGCGTGGCCGAAGGGCGCACCGACTGCGCTGCATCGTCACGTGCTGGACCTGGTCGGAACCTACTACGCCTCCGGCGATCGCCTCATCACCGAAGTCGACGGGACGAAACGAACCGTGACGAACAAGGCGGGCGAAGTCACCTTTCGCCAGCGCGGGCTGACGCACATCGAAGAAGGGATCAGCGAACGCCCGCTCCGCGCCGTCTTCATCGAGCTCAAGGACGATGCGCCTTCCGGGAGCACGGCTCCGCCGTCGGACGCGGCGCCGCCGTTTCAGACCATCGTCCGCAAGCCGATCCTCGAGAATGCGCGCGTGATCGTCTGGTCGTACCAGTCCACCTTCGGACTCGAGGGCACGCGCCACCGCCACGACCGCGACGCAGTCACGGTGTGGAGCGACGACGGAACCGCCCATGCGGTGTTCGTCCCGGCGGGCACGGTGCACACCGAAGAACAGGCCGGCGTGGTCGAGTCGGCGACGGTCTTCGAGATCAAATAACGTTGGACGACATCTGCTTTGCAGGCGCGCGCGAACTGGCGCGCCGCATCCGTTCCCGTGAGCTGTCAGCCCGGGAAGTGATGACGGCTCATCTCGCGCGGATCAACCGGCTCAATCCCACGCTCAACGCCATCGTCGCGAAGCTGGACGACGAGGCGTGCCTCGCCCGCGCCGATGACGCCGACAGCGCGATTGCGGCCGGCGAACCGGTAGGCGCGCTTCACGGCCTGCCGATCGCCTTCAAGGACCTCGAGCCGGCAGTAGGGTTTCCGATGACCTACGGGTCGACGCTCTTCCGCGATCTGCGTCCCACCGAGGACTCCGTCATCGTCGAACGGCTGAAGCGCGCCGGCGCGATTCCGATCGGCAAGACCAACGTGCCGGAGTTCGGCATGGGCTCGCACACTTACAACGCGGTGTACGGGACGACGCGCAATCCGTACGATTCGACGAAGTCCGCTGGAGGATCGAGCGGCGGCGCCGGTGCGGCGCTCGCGGCGGGGATGCTGCCGATCGCCGACGGCAGCGACTTCGGCGGCTCGCTGCGCAATCCGGCGAACTTCAACACCGTCGTTGCGCTTCGCCCGACGGTAGGCCTCGTGCCGACGGCGCCGACGACGCTCCCATTCCTCGGATTCCTCGTCAAGGGACCCATGGGGCGAACCGTGGACGACGTCGCGCTGATGCTCGGCGTCATGGCAGGCGCGGATACGCGCGACCCGGGCGCATATCCGTCGCAGCCGGGGATGTTCGATGCCCCGCTCGCGCGCGACTTCCGGAACGTGCGGGTCGCATGGTCTCCTGATCTCGGCGGGCTGCCGCTCGACCGCCGCGTGCGGGCGATTCTGGAATCGCAGCGCGCCGTGTTCGAGTCGCTCGGCTGCCGCGTCGAGGCGGCTGCGCCGCCGCTCGACGGCATGGACGAGGTGTTCCTCACCATACGCCGCTGGCGCTCGTGGGTGACGCTCGGCCCGCTGCTGGCAGAGCATTCCGCGGAGATGAAGGCTGAGGCGGTCGAAGAAATCGAGGCGGGCGCGCACGTGACCGCGGCGGACGTCGGGGAGGCGATGATGCAGCACGCCGCGATTCTCGAACGCGTCCGCGCGTTCGAAAACCGCTACGCCTTCACCATCTGCGCGGTCAATCAGGTCCCCCCTTTCGATGCGTCGGTGCATTGGCCGCGCGAGGTCGACGGCGTGACGATGGAGCATTACATCGCGTGGATGAAATCCGCGTACTGGATCAGCGGTACGTTCCGCCCCGCGGCGTCCGTCCCGGCCGGATTCACCGATGACGGCCTGCCGGTGGGCGTGCAGATCGTCGGCCGCTACCGCGACGACTTCGGCGTCCTGCAGCTCGCGCACGCGTTCGAGCAGGCGACCGGCATGGGCCGCCGTCGCCCTTCTCTCTAATCGCGGTGTGCTAACGTAGCGCCGCCGTGTCGACCGCCGATTCAAGCGCACGCCCCGGCGCGGTCGCCCGGCTCGCGCTCGCGCTGACCGACTGGACCGAGCGCTGGGTCCCCGACGCCTTCATCTTCGCTCTCGCGGCGACCGTCCTCATCGTCGTGGCGGCCGCCGCCGCGACCTCGTCGACCGTTCCGCAGATAGTCGACGCATGGGGCCGGGGATTCTGGGATCTGATCCCCTTCACGCTGCAGATGTCGCTGATCATCATCACCGGCCACGTGCTTGCAACGTCGCCGCCGATGTCGCGCCTGATCCGCGCCATCGCGTCGTGGCCGAGGACGCCGAAAGGCGCGGTGGCCCTCGTAACGGTGTTTGCGTTGAGCACGTCGTGGATCAACTGGGGATTCAGCCTCATTTTCAGCGCGATGCTCGCGCGCGAGGTGGCGCGACGCGTCCAGACGGCCGACTATCGCGCCCTTGCCGCGGCGAGCTTTCTCGGCGCCGGCAGCATCTGGGCGCAGGGACTCAGCGGATCGGCGGCGCTGCAGATGGCGACGCCCGGCGCGCTGCAGCCGCAGATTCGCGACATCGTGTCGCACGGCGGCCTGATCCCCGGCGGGCTCATCACGTTCCGCCACACGATCTTCCTCTGGCAAAGCTTCGCCTCCGTCGCCGTGGAGGTCGTCGTCGTCACAGCGGTGATGTGGCTCGCGGCGCCGCCGGTGGGCGCGGGCAAGACCGCAGCGGACCTCGGGATTCCCCTCGGCGACGATGACGCTGCGGCCGCAGATGAAGCAGCAAGTCAGAAGGTGGAAGTCAGGAGTCTGAGCCCCGGCCAGTATCTCGAGCACTCGTCGATCCTGACGCTGCTCATCGCGGCGCTCGGCATCTGGTATCTCGCGCGCTACTTCATGCAGACCGGCGAGCCGCTGAACGCGATCAATCTGAACGTCCTCAACCTCGCGTTCCTGCTCGTCGGCTTTCTCCTGCATCGCACGCCTGCAAGGCTCGCCCGTGCGGTGCAGAACGCGACGCCGGCGGTGTGGGGCATCATCCTGCAGTTTCCGTTCTACGCCGGCATCGCGGGCATCATCACCGCCACGCACCTGAACGATCAGCTGGCAAGCGCGTTCGTCAGTGTCTCGACACGGACGACGTTTCCGCCGCTGGTCGCGATCTATTCCGCCGTGCTCGGTGTGTTCGTCCCGTCGGGCGGGTCGAAGTGGGTGATCATCGCGCCCTACGTCATGGAGGCGGCCCACTCGGTCAAGGCGCACCTCGGATGGGTCGTGGCGGCCTACGACTTGGGCGAGGCGCTGGCCAACCTGATCCAGCCGTTCTTCATGCTGCCCATCCTGGGCATCTTCCGGCTCGGCGCGCGCGACGTGATGGGCTACACGATCGTCGTCTTTTTTGCGCTGATGCCCGTCGTAATCCTGCTGGTGACGCTGCTGGGGATGACGCTGCCGTATCCGTTGTGACGTTTGGGCCTGAAACACCGCGTCGGGGCCCTGAAACGTCGCGATCGGGACCTGAGACGCCGCGCACGG
>DASQHH010000802.1:0-3875 GCA_035632195.1 Vicinamibacterales bacterium | reverse complement strand
AGCCGACGTCTGACCCCGCCCGGGGTCAGAGGTCGCGTACAGGTACAGGTACAATTCACCGCCGTGAATGCCGAACGCGTCGTCGCCGATCTCCGCGAGCTCGCCAGCCGGACATCCACTCCCGCCGGAGCTCAGCGTTTGTGCTGGGGACCCGTCTGGCGCGACGCGCGCGCGTGGTTCCGCGGCAAGATCGATGAACTTCATCTTCCCCTCACAACGGACTCCGCAGGCAACAACTGGGTGACGCTCGGCGGCGCGTCGCCGAAGACCGTCATCGTCGGCAGCCATCTCGACTCGGTGCCGAACGGGGGGTGGCTGGACGGCTGTCTGGGCGTGATGGCCGCGCTCGAAGCGCTGCGGATGTATGCCGGCGCAACGCCGCCCGTGACGCTGAAGCTGGTCGACTGGGCCGACGAGGAAGGCGCGCGGTTCGGCCGCAGCCTGCTCGGGTCGTCGGCGGCCGCGGGCAGCCTGAAGATCGACGACGTGCGCGAGCTGAAGGATCGCGAAGGGACGCAGCTGGTGGACGCGCTCGCGGAAAACGGCGTGAAGCTGGACCGCATGCTCGACGCGCATCGCGAGCTGAAGACCATCGACGCGCGCGCCTACCTCGAGCTGCACATCGAGCAGGGGCCCGTGCTCGAATCGATGAACAAGCCGACGGGCGTGGTGCTCGGCACGTTCGGCGTCGAGCGGAACATGCTGCGCTTCACGGGCCAGGCCGCGCATTCCGGGTCGACGCCGATCCCGATGCGGCGCGACGCGTTCCTCGCCGCGTCGCAGGCGGCGCTCGAGTTCCGCGAGATTGCGAAACGGCATTCCAAACCCGGAGCCGGCGTCGTGTGCACCGTCGGCGTCGTCAATGTCGAGCCCAAAATCGTGACGGCGGTTCCCGGCGTCTGCGAGATCTCGCTCGATCAGCGCGCGCTCGATCCCACGGTGCTCGCCGCAATGCTCGCCAACGCGCGCGACGCAGCCGCGCGCGCCGCGAAGGACAACAACGTGTCCGTGGAGTGGAAGCCGCTGTGGCGCATCGAGCCGCGGCCGTTCGATCCCAGGCTCCTGCGGCTGTGCGAAGAGGCGGTCCGCGAGGAGACGGGCGAAGCGACGCGGCTGCCTTCAGGCCCGCTGCACGACGCGGCGGAGATGGTGCCGCACATGCCCGTCGTGATGATGTTCGCGTATTCGTCGAACGGGCTCTCGCACTGCAAGGAAGAAGACACGCCGATCCCCTATCTGGAGAAGACGATCCGGGCGTATCTCCGGCTGGTCAAGAAGACGGTCGATCACGTGGCCGCCTCGTAGACGCGTCCTATAATCCGGGCCATGCGATCTATCTGTTGGACGTTGATCGGATTGGCCGCTCTCGCGTTCGCGGTCGGCACCGCAATCGCGTTCACCCACACGACGTTCCTGCTCGAACCCGTGGGCTTCTGGCGCGGCGCCGTCGGATTTCTCCTCTTCGCGATCGCGCTGCGGATGATGGAAAGCAAGTGAGTCGCGGGGCTGTCATCGCAGCGGCCCTGGTCACGTTCGCCGCCGCGGCTGTCGTCAGGACGGGACCTGCGGACGATCGCGGCACGCTCGTCGACAACGCATCGGTCCGCGTCATGCGGTATCACCTCGCGCCGGGGGCGACGGCCGGCGTCGCGCCGATCGAGTCGCCGGCGCTCATCGTGCAAGTGACCGCCGGCGACGTCGACCTCACGGTCGGCAGTTCCCGGGCGAGCGGGCCGCGAGAGGCCGGGGCCATCGCGTACGTTCCGGCGCGCACACAGGCGCGCGCGCGCAACATCGCCGACCGCGCCGCCACCGACATCGTCGTCGTCGGATTCAAGCAAGGACGGGTGCGGCCGGGAGCGATGCCCCCGGTCGACGCCCCTCCGGGCATCATCCGTACGCCGCTCCTCGACAACGCCGACACACGCGTCGTCCGCGTGGAGTTTTCACCGGAGGGCCGCGAACCGCTGCACACGCATCCCTACGATCTGATTACGCTGCAGATCTCCCCCGCGCGCGTCGAGATCCTCGACGGCGACACGAAAACGAGCGAGCCGCGTGAGCCCGGATTCACGAGGTTCGTCCCGCGCAATCGTCAGCACGCGTATGCGAGCGCGGACGACAAGCGGTTCGAGATTCTCAGTATCGCCATCAAGTAGCCGCCGATGCCGAAGCCAACCGTCACGGGCTTCTTCGCAGACATCAAGAACGACGAGCAGCGGCGCGACAGCCGCATCGTCGCGCGGATCATGAGCGCGGCGACGAAGTCGAAGGCCAGGGTGTGGGCTCCCAACATCGTCGGCTTCGGCGAACGGACGATCACATATGCCGACGGCCGCGAGGCGCGCTGGATGCTGATCGGCTTTTCGCCGCGCAAGGCCAACCTCACGCTCTATGTCGGACGGCGGTTCGAGAATCGCGACCGGCTGCTGAAGGCGCTCGGTAAGCACAAGATGGGCGGCGGCTGCCTCTATATCAAGCGCCTGTCAGACGTCCACCTGCCGTCGCTGAAAAAGATCGTCGTGGCGTCGGTCAAGCGGGCGAAGCAAGCCGGCTAAAGGCCAAACCGCAGTCACGATCGTCGGAGAAGATATGCGCCTTGCCGCCATGTTCATCGCCGTTTCGGCCGTGGCGGCCCTGATGCAGTCCGGGCCAACGTTCGACGTCGTGTCGATCAAGCGGAACACAGCGGGCCCGGGTCCCAACGCCTACCCGCCGCCGATTCAACGGCCGGACGGCGGCTTCACAATCCGCAACCAGCCGGTCGCGTCGTACATCGCCCGCGCGTATCCGGGCATGGAGACGATCGGGCTGCCCGATTGGGCGAGGACCGAGCATTACGACATCTCGACGACGTCGACGCTGACAACGGCGACCAATGAGGACCGCATCGCCATGCTCCGAGCGATGCTCGCCGATCGGTTTCTGTTGAAGGTCCACATCGAGCAGCGCGAGGAACCAGCCTACGATCTCGTCCTCGCGCGCCGCGACGGTCGCCTTGGGAGCGGCCTGACGCCTTCGGACATCGATTGTTCGAATCCCACCCCGCCCGGGCCCGCGTCCCCAGCGCCGCCGGACCTGACGAAACCAGGACCGCCGTGCACGCTCCGCATACTCGATCAGATGCGTCGACTGGCACGTGGCGACAGGAATCCGCCTCCAGGGAATCTGATGGAGGGAACGACGTCGATGAACGGCCTGGCGCAGGGGTTGCGCCTTGCATCCCGTCGTCTCGTTGTCGACAAGACCGGCCTCACGGGCAGTTATACGATTGCTTTGAACCTGGACATGTTCGGGGCGATGCGGCCGCCGAATGCCGACCCCACCGTTGACAACGGACCGTCCGTGTTCACCGCCGTCCAGGAGCAGCTCGGACTCAAGCTCGAGCCGTCGAAGGCCACCCGTGACGTGCTCGTCATCGACCGTCTCGAGCACCCCACCGCGAATTAGTCGGTCAATCCAAGGATCCGTCGGTCACAGTCCGTATTCGCCGGTCAACGTACTCATCGCGTCTGCTCGGGTGCGTATGACGCGTGCACGGGACGTCATGCCGCCTGCTCGCGCCCCCAGATCGCCTGCTCGGGCCTCCGTGGCGCCCGCGCCGATGGGCAACGGACCCGGTCCATCCAACGATCCGGATGTCAATCCGGGTAGCCGTCGGTCCCGTGTCGTATTGCACGCGCTCCGGTGCTCATCCTACGCGCGACGGAGCGCATGACGACGAACTGAGCTTCCATTCGTCCGGTGAGGGTGCACAAACGGGCTGCGCATCGCGGCATCGCGCCGAGCCGATCCGACGATCCGTCCGTCAATCCACGTATCCGTTCGTTCGGGTCTGTATCACCCGGTGCGTGTGCTCAGGTCGCCAGTCACGG
>DASQHH010000801.1:0-1757 GCA_035632195.1 Vicinamibacterales bacterium | reverse complement strand
AACGTAGTTTTCACGATGCGGCCATTCACGTCCACGATTTCGCTCGAAGAAGCGAAGCGGCGCCTCGCGGACGCCGTCCGTCCGATTGAGCGCCGCGAGCGCGTCGACCTCGGCGATTCCGCCGGACGGGTGGCGGCGGCTGACGTCGTGTCGCCGATCGACGTGCCGCCGTTCGCGCGATCCGCGATGGACGGCTACGCCGTCGCCGCCGCCGACCTTGCGTCCGCCTCCGCTGCGTCGCCGGTCCGCCTGCGCGTCGTCGATCGCATCTACACGGGCCGGCCGTCCTCGGTGACGGTCGCGAGCGGCGCGTGCGCCGAGATTGCGACCGGGGCACCGATTCCCGCCGGCGCGGACGCGGTCGTCATGGTCGAGGAGACGACGCGCGCCGGCGACCGCGATGTTGAGTTTCGAACGGCGCCGATGGCTGGACAGAACGTGGGCCGGCGCGGCGCGGATATCACGCGCGGGGATCGCGTCATCGCGGCCGGCGATCTGCTGACGCCGGCGCGGACCGGCGCCATCGCGGCGGTCGGCGCCGCAGACGTCGAGGTGTTCGCCAAACCGCGCGTCGCGATTCTGTCGACGGGGAACGAAGTCGTCGAGCCGGGCGGGACGCTGCCGGCGGGACATATCTTCGACGTCAACCGCTTCACGCTCGGCGCCGTCGTGGCGGCGCACGGCGGCGTGCCCGAGCCTCGGCGAGCCGCGGAGGACACGCTCGACGCGCTGCTCGCGGCGCTCGATTCGTGCGCGTCCGCGGATCTCATCGTCTTTTCCGGCGGCAGCTCCGTCGGCGAGCGCGACCTCGTCGTCGACGCCATCGCGCAGCGCGGAGAGATGATTTTTCACGGCATCGCGGTCCGGCCGGGCAAGCCGACGGCGTTCGCGCGGATATTTTCCACTCCGGAGGCTTCCCCCCGGACCGGCACGCCGTTCTTCGGCATGCCCGGCAATCCGACGTCCTGCCTGTCGAACGCTTACATTCTGCTCGTCCCGTTCTTACGCGCGACGGCGCGGCTGCCGGCGCACACGCCGAAAACCGTGCGCCTGCCGCTCGCGCGCCGCATCGTATCGGCGGCGGGACGGCATCAGTTCTATACGGTCCGGATCGACGACGGCAGAGCCGTGCCTGCATTCAAAGGCTCCGGCGACATCACGAGCCTCTCGCGCGCCGACGGCTACATCGAGATCGCCGCCGATCGGAGCGTCGTCGAAGCAGATACCGACGTCGACGTCACGCTCTTTTGAAGCTTTCAGCATCATCTTCGTCCGATTCGCCTTTCGTACTCCTGCTCCAGCACGTCCGCCGTGTGCAGATCAAACGCAGGCGCGGTCCGCTTGTAAGCGCCGCGAAATTCGGAGTGGCAGCGGTAGCAGACGGTCAGATCGTTGAGCCGCCCATAGACAACGAGATCGATCAGCGCGGCGGATGCGAGGATGCTGTACGCGGCGAGGTCCCGGCCGAACCAGTAGAAGCCGGCGCTGATCAGGGCGCCGATGACGACGACGGTCAGGCCGATCTTCGGGTCGAAGTCTTTGCGCGTGTAGAAATCGGCGCCGCCGCAGACGGGACACCGGTCGACGCCGCGGTCCTCGCGCAGCGCATCGCTGACCGCGATCGGGATCTCGGTCCGGCACCGCCCGCAGGCGATGCGCCCCGGAGCGTCGGCGGCGGCGTCCACATCGAGGGGCAGCGAGGCACCGCATTTCGGGCATTTCGCGACAATCTGCACGTCCCATTGTGACTCTTCGCG
>DASQHH010000800.1:0-3515 GCA_035632195.1 Vicinamibacterales bacterium | reverse complement strand
CCCACGGCTTTCTGACGCTGTCGCTCATCAGCACGCTCATTCGAAGCGGCGTGAAGTTCAGCAACCTCCGCATGGCAATCAACTACGGCTGCAATCGGGTCCGCTTCGTCTCGCCCGTGCCGTCCGGCTCGCGCATCCGCGGCCGCTTCACGGTCGGCGCCGTCGAGGACGTCGCCGACGGCGTCCAGGTGACCTGGAACGGGGTCGTCGAGCGCGAAGGCAGCGACAAACCGGCACTCGTGGCCGAGTGGCTCGTTCGGTATTACCCAGCCATCAGCCATTAGCGATCAGCCAAGGCCGGCTGTAGAATGAAGATGCCAGCCTGCCATGCCTGACATGGGTTCACCATGACCCGTTGGAAGCTGTACCCCGTTCTACTCGCTGCTGCGTGCCTCGCGCTTCCGGCCACCGCGCTCGCACAGGCGCGCGCCGCGGGCGGCGCCCGTTCGGTCGGCACCGCGGTGCCGCGTGCAGCCGGCGCCGTCGCGCGTCCGGTCGTCGTCGGGCCGGGTCGCGTCGGCGTTAACGGCTACCGGCCGTACTACTACCCGTATCGCTTCTATCCGGGGCTTTCGTTCGGTTTCGGGTTCGGCTATCCGTACTACTACGGGTACCCGTGGGGCTATCCGTATCCCTACTTTGGATACGGATACGGCTATCCGGGCTACGCATACGCGTATCCGCCTTCAGCGAACGGCGCCGGGTGGGGCGGCGTGCGGATCGAGGACGCGCCGAAGGACGCCCAGGTCTTTGCCGACGGCTACTACGTCGGTATCGTCGACGACTTCAACGGAGCGACGCAGCATTTGACGCTCGAGGCCGGCGTGCACGAAATCGAGATTCGCGTTCCTGGTCAGGCGCCGCGGAAGGTCGACGTCAATATCGCCCCGGGCCAGACGATCAACTACCACGCGCGGTAAGGGCCTCGCGAGGTCCTACTTACCGATATCTTCGTTCCACAGTTCCGGGTGCGTCGCGATGAACTGCTTCATCATCGCGATGCACCGCGGGTCCTGCACGACCTCGACCATCACGCCTCTCGACCGCAGCAGCTCTTCTTCGCCCATGAACGTCCGGTTCTCACCGACCACGACGCGGCCGATTCCGTATAGCAGGATCGCCCCGCTGCACATCGCGCACGGCGAAAGCGTCGTGTACATTACGCTGTTGCGATAGACCGACGCCGGATGGCGGCCGGCGCGTTCGAGGGCGTCCATCTCACCGTGCAGGACGGCGCTGCCCTGCTGCACGCGGCGATTGTGGCCGCTCCCGAGAATCCGGTCGCCGTTAACCAGCGCGGCGCCAATCGGGATGCCGCCTTCGCGCAATCCGCGCTCCGCTTCTTCGATGGCTGCCGCCAGGAATCGGTCCATATGGACGAGATTCTAGCGGCTCTGCCGTGGCGGCAGGCACGCGTTTGGCAACGCTCCGCTGTGGGGGTGAAGACCATGCTTCACATGGCGCTGGTGTTTCTCGTAATTGGCGTGATTGCCGCACTGCTCGGATTCACGACGATTGCGGGCGCGGCCTTCGGTGTTGCGAAGTTCCTGGCCGGCCTGTTCTTGATTCTGTTCCTCGTGTTCCTGATCATCGGGCTGTCTGCCGTCGGCAAAGTCGTCGACTAACTTGTACAATGGGCGGCATCAAGAGCCGCCCATTGCACGTCCGCTCGAATCCATTCCTCATCGCCACTGCCGCGGTCATCCTGATCGGTCTCGCCGCAGGCGTCTCCACCCAGCAGCCGCCGTCCCCCGCACCGTCGGCGGCGACGCTGACGCTGGTGTCGAAGGAAGTCCGCCGGACGATTCCGCTGACGGTCGTCGGCGACCAGGAGTTCGTCGCGCTCGACGATCTGGCATCCGCCTTCCAGCTGCAGCTGCAGGAATCGCTGGGCTCGATGACGGTCGGCTACAAAGGGAAAACGATTCTTCTGACCGCAGACCAGCCCCTCGCCTCGGTCTCGGGCCGTATGGTGTCGCTTTCGGCGGCGCCGACGCGCCGCGGGACGCACTGGCTGGTCCCGATGGACTTCGCGAGCCGCGCCCTCGGGCCCATTTACGACACGAAGCTCGATCTCCGCCGCGCCGCGCACCTGCTCGTTATGGGGGACCTCCGCGTGCCGCGCGTCACGGTCCGCTACGATCCGCTCGGCGGCGCGGGCCGGCTGACCGTCGAGTCGACGCCGAAAGTCGCGGCGACGGTGACGCAAGATCGCGATCGCCTGGTCGTCAAGTTCGACGCGGACGCCATCGAGGCGACGAATCCGCCGTTCCGCGCGACGCCGGCGCAGGCGGCCGACAGCATCGTCCAGGCCGTTCGGCTCGCGGATCCGACGACGCTCGTGATCGATCTGGGACGCCGCTTTGCGAGCTACAAGACGGCGGAAGTCAGCGATCGGCTGATCATCGACCTTGCGGCGACTGGCGGCGCGGCGCCTGTGGCGACGCCCACCGTTCCGGCGCCGCGGCCCGCGACACCGCCGCCGCCGCCACCGCCGCCTGGGCCGATCGAACTGCCTCCGCTCCTGGCACCCGCCGCCGCATCGGTGCGCACGATCGCGCTCGATCCGGGACACGGCGGCGAGGACCAGGGTGTCAAGACGGCTGACGGCATCTTTGAAAAGGACCTGACACTGGCGGTAGCGCGACGCCTGAAAGTGACTATCGAAGGGCGGCTCGGCATCCGCGTGCTGCTCACCCGCGAGGACGACCGCGCGGTCTCGCTCGATCAGCGGACGTCGATCGCGAACAACAACAAGGCGGACCTCTTCGTCAGTATTCACGCCAACGCGTCAATGCGGCGCTCGCTCGGCGGCGCGACGATCTACAGCGCGTCGTTCGCGACCGCGGCGGCGCGCGATGCGGCAGCCGAAGAATCGGAGCGCGTCCCGACGTTTGCCGGCGGCCTGCGCGACATCCAGCTCGTGCCGTGGGACCTCGCACAGACGCACCATCTCGATCAGTCGACGATGTTTGCCGGGATGGTGCTGCAGCAGCTGACCGACCGCGTGCCGCTGGCCCAGGTGCCCGTGGCGACCGCGCCGCTGCGCGTGCTGGCGTCCGCGAACATGCCGGCCGTGCTCGTCGAGATGGGATACCTGACCAATCCGGAGCAGGAGCGGCTGCTTCAGAGCGAAACGTTCCAGTCGTCGCTCGCGCAGGGCCTGTTCGAGGCGATCGTCCGATTCCGCGACGCGATCGCGGCGGGAATCACGCGGTGAAGGGCCGCGCGCTCGCGATCCTCGTGGTCGTTGCCATCGCTGGCCTGCTGGCGTGGCTGATCTTCGTCAGCCTTCCGCGCCGGTACAACCCCCGCAGCCAGTCGCCCAGCCCCCTCGCGTCGTTCTTCGGCGCGTCGTCGGCGACTACGAGCGCGGCGGGACGCAAGATCAAGGCGCAGTTGTTCTACGTGGCGGGCGACGGGACTCACCTGACCAGCGTCGAGCAGGACGTGGCCTACGGCGAGACATCGCTCGCCCAGGCGCGCGAAATCGTGGCCGCGCAGATCGCCGCCGT
>DASQHH010000799.1:0-7064 GCA_035632195.1 Vicinamibacterales bacterium | reverse complement strand
GCCCCGAGGCGGAGAGAGAGCTGGTGGCGGCCGGCGTCGGAATGGTCGACGACCAGCAGCGACGGCCCGCACATCGTTGCCGGCGGTATTTGAGCGCGCACTATATGACTTAAGGGAGCAAGTCATAAGCCACGGCCGAGTATCGCTCTAAGTTCTTTGGTTATCAGGGGATGTTCAGAAGTGCCGAGGAACTGAACCCCGAGGGCTAGTCTCCTTTTGATACACGCCGCCACAGTTTCGGCGTGATCTGTCGACTTCCTGAACGCCAAACCTCATTCCGACGATCGACGCGACAAGGCGCGCTTGATTTCATCGAGTTCGGCCTGCATTTGGGCAATCCTGCGGAACTGGATTTCCAGGTCCCGCTGCACTCGCGCAAACTCGGTGCGGGACGGGCCGGCGTCCGTGCGGCTTGCACGTCTCTTGCGGGTGCGGTGACGACGAGTCTTCTTAGCCATGAAAACGTGTGTTCGAACGCGGGAATACGAGCCTAGCACATGAGCTTGGGCACCCTTTCACACAGAAATTCTGGATGCCGTTTCAGTGGAAAGGGCGCATGCGCGACGCCACCGTTCAAGTGTCGAAGATCTACAACGCGAGACCGCGCAATGGGAGCGGCTCTCGGGCGCAATCAACCTCGTGCTCAAGAAAGCGTGACGCCCATGCGCTGTCGGAGCTCCGAGGCGGCCGACCGCGAGCTGGACGTCACCGCCGCCGCGTGCATCGTCCCGACGTGGCGCGCGCTGCGGCTCAACCCGGTAACGACCCTGCAGCAGCAGTAGGACTCCGCTTTACAATCGTTGAGCGTGACAACATCGACCGGGACCGGCATCTTCGACGGACACCATCCTCCATCGCGCGAGCTCGCGGACGATTGCGTCCATTGCGGCTTCTGTCTGCCGGCATGCCCGACGTACGCGCTCTGGCGGCGCGAGGCCGACTCGCCGCGCGGACGCATTTACCTGATGAAAGCGGGCCTCGACGGCCGCGCGCCTCTCGACGCCGCGTATCAGCGCCACTTCGACACATGCCTCGGGTGCATGGCGTGCATGACGACGTGCCCGTCGGGCGTGCAGTACGACCGGCTCATTGAAGCGACGCGGCCGCAGCTCGAGCGGCACGGCCGTCGATCGCTCGCGGATCGCGTGTTCCGGTCGCTGATCTTCTCGCTGTTCCCCCACCCCCCGCGCCTTCGGGCGCTGACGTGGCCGCTGGCGCTCTACCAGAAGTCGGGCGCGCGGCGGCTGCTGCGGCTCAGCGGTCTGCTGCGGCTCATGCCGCAGCGCCTGGCCGCGATGGAGTCGCTGCTCCCGGAGGTTTCGATTGCACGCGACGACGTGCCGGAGCGGGTCGCGGCCGTGGGCGAGCCGCGGCGGCGCGTCGGGCTGCTGCTCGGCTGCGTGCAGCGCGTCTTCTTCGGCCACGTGAACGCCGCGACCGCACGCGTGCTCGCGGCCGAAGGCTGCGACGTTCTGGCGCCGGCCGATCAGGGGTGCTGCGGCGCGCTGGCGCTGCACGCGGGACGCGACGCGGAAGCGGCGGCATGCGCGCGCGCGATCATCGACGCCTTCGAACACGTGGACGCCGACCAGATCGTAATCAACGCGGCCGGCTGCGGGTCGGCGATGAAAACGTACGGAGAGCTTCTCGGCGACGACCCGGTCTACGCGGATCGCGCGCGGGCATTTGCGCAGAAGTGCGTGGACGTGTCCGAGCTGCTCGCGGACCTCGAGCCTCGAGCGCCGCGGCACCCGGTTGACGTGACGGTGGCGTACCACGACGCGTGTCATCTGCAGCATGCGCAGCGGGTGAAAGCCGCGCCGCGCCGCGTTCTGCAGGCGATTCCTGGAATGGAGCTGCGCGAGATCTCCGAATCGGACCTCTGCTGCGGCTCGGCCGGCATTTACAACATGCTCGAGCCCGATGCGGCAGCGGCGCTTCGCGATCGAAAGGTTCAGAACGTGCTGAAGACCGGCGCCGACGTCGTCGTATCCGGGAATCCCGGCTGCATGATGCAGATTGCGGCGGGGCTCGGCGCCGCCCGACGGTCGGTTCGCTCGCGGCACCTGATTGAAATCGTGGACGCGTCGATTAGAAACGCACCGCTCGGCTAAAGCCTCGCGCTCCAGGGCTAAAGCCTTGCGCTCCAGACATCCGCGAGTATCCCGTCGGGATCGAACTGGGCCTTGATCGCGCGCATCACGGCGGCGCTGCTGCCGATCTCGCCCCACGCGCCGGACTCGCGTCTCAGATCCTCCGATCCGCGCACGATGACGGCGCCTCCCCGGCCGGGCGCGATGCGTGCGCGAAGCGCGCGGACGAAAGCCGCCTGTTTTGCGACGACGGCCTCGACCCGCACCAGCAGGACCCCGACGCCCGCGCGGCCGGTGACGTCGTAATCCACGTCGGCAAGCTCGTTCGCAATCCAGGCGAGCGTCGCTGCCATCTCGGTCGGCACGACCGTCAGCTTGATGACCGCGCCGCCCCTGTCCCAGACCCGTGCGTCATGCGCCGCCCACAACGTGTCCTCGTCGCCGGCGGACGCGATCGACGAGGGCCCGAGCTGAGCGGTCTCCTGCGCCTGGTTCTCGGCGGCTGCCTGGATGGACTCGAATCGCACGAGCAGACGCGCAGGGCCACGCGCCGATGCCTGAACCTCGATCGCTGTCGGCGTCAATTGGCTGCTCGCGATGGTCCCGGCCATCTGGCAGAGCTGCGCGAGGGGACCGTCGATGACGACCGTCCGCGACGCCGACGGGATCGGAAAGAGCTTGAACGTCGCGGACGTGATGACCGCGAGGCTGCCGAACGAACCGGTCATGAGCCGCGCGAGGTCGTATCCGGCGACGTTCTTGACGACAATGCCGCCGGCCTTCGCGCTGACGCCATCGGTGCGGACGATGTCGACGCCGATGATCAGGTCGCGCGGCGCGCCAAAGCGATGCCGACGCGGCCCCGAATCGTTCGTCGCGACGATGCCGCCGATGGTGGCACGATCGCCGAAGGGCGGATCCAGCGGAATCCACTGTCCATGCCGTGCGAGCTCGCGGTTCACGTCGGCCAGGCGGGCGCCGCACTGAATCGTCGCCGTCAAGTCGCCATGGCGGTGAGCGACGACGCGATTCAGCTTCAGCGTCGAGAGCTCCATATGCGCGGGCGGTTGCGGCGGTCCCCATCCGAGCTTGGTCCCCGCCCCGCGCACCAGGACGCGCTGCTTGTCGCGCGCTGCCCAGCGAAGCGCCTCCGAGACGCCGGCTGTTGTGGACGGTTCGATCAAAACCGCACCGCAACTCCGGCGGCTTCCGCCGGGTGCTGCCGGTACGGACCGGGAACCTCGCCGCACAGGCGCGGCGTCGGGAAGACCTTGCCCGGGTTGCAGAGGCCGGCCGGATCGAACGCGCGGCGCACGCGCAGCATGGTCTCGAGGTCGTCGGGCGAGAACTGTTTCGGCATCGAACACGCCTTGTCGGTGCCGACGCCGTGCTCTCCGGTGATCGATCCGCCGGCTTCGACGCAGTACCCGAGAATCTCGTTGGCGACTGTTTCGGCGAGATCGCCCTGCCCTTCGATGCTCTCGTCGTAGCAGACCAGCGGGTGCAGGTTGCCGTCACCCGCGTGGAAGACGTTGCCGATGCGCAGCCCGGATCGCATTTCGAGCTCGCGGATCCGCCGGAGCACGTCGGGCAGCTTCGTGCGCGGAATCACGCCGTCCTGGACGTAATAGTTCGGCGAGACGCGGCCCATCGCGGCAAACGCCGCCTTGCGGCCCATCCAGATGCGGGAGCGCTGATCGGCGTCGCGCGCAATCTGGGTCTCCGTGCCGCACGCGCGCCGGCAGATGTCCTCGACGCTGCGGAACTGTTCCGAGACTTCGATCGCGGGTCCGTCCAGCTCGACGATCAGCACGGCTTCTGCCTTCGGGAAGTTCGGATGCACCGCGGCTTCTGCGGCTTCGATCGTCAGGCGGTCCATCATCTCGACCGCAGCCGGGATGATGCCCGCGGCGATGATGTCCGACACGGCATTGCCCGCCGCCTCCGTCGACGCGAACGCGGCCAGAATCGTCCGCACGCTTTCCGGCATCCGCAACAGTCGAAGCGTGGCTTTCGTGACGACGGCCAGCGTGCCTTCCGATCCGACGAGCACGCCGAGCAGATCGAGCCCAGGCGGATCGACCGCCGATCCGCCGATTTGAATCATCTCGCCGTTCGCGAGCACGGCCTCGACGCCGAGCACGTGATGGACCGTGAAGCCGTATTTGAGGCAGTGCGCGCCTCCCGAATTCTCCGCGACGTTGCCGCCGATGGAACAGATCTGCTGGCTCGAGGGATCGGGCGCGTAGTAGTAGCCGTGCGGACCGACGGCCCTCGACACGTCGAGATTGATGACGCCGGGTTCGACGGTGATGCGGTGATTCGGGATGTCGACGTCGAGAATGCGGTTCAGCCGCGTCAGCACGATCAGCACCGCGCCCGGCACCGGCAGCGCGCCGCCTGACAGGCCGGTCCCGCTGCCGCGGGCCACGAAGGGGACCTGATGGCGATGGCAGCAGCGAACAATCGCCTGGACATCCTCCGCATTGCGCGGCAGCACGACCAGGCTCGGACGTTCGCGCAGCCGCGCCAGGCCGTCGGACTCGTACGCCACCAGCTCGCTCTCGTCGCGAACGATCACCTCGTCCGGCACGAGCTGCGCGAGTTCGGCAACGAAGGCGGCAGTCACAGTCTCTCTCCGGTAATGAGACGGATTCTCCGCTGAAACGTGATGTACGCCCAAGCCCATTCGGTCATGACGGCGATCCGGTTGCGGAAGCCAATCAGCCAGAAGATGTGCAGGAAGATCCAGAACACCCACGCGAAGAATCCGGACACCTTCAACCCATGGATGTCGCCGACCGCGGAGCCTCGGCCGATTGTCGCCATCGTGCCGTAATCCTCGTAGCGGAACGGCGTCGGCGGCTGCCCGGCGACGGCGCGCAGGACGTTCTTCGCCGCGTGCGCGCCCTGCTGCATCGCCACCTGCGCGACGCCCGGCAGCGGCGCGCCGTCCTGCGATAGCGCACAGATGTCGCCGGCGACAAACACGTTCGGACGTCCAGGAACCTGCAGCGTCGGCTCCGCCGGCACGCGGCCGACGCGATCGAGCGGCACCGCGAGCGATGCGGCGATCGGCGACGCCGCGACGCCCGCAGCCCAGAGAATCGTCTGCGCCTGGATGTGCTCGACGGGGGCAGGGTCTGAAGACCCTGCCCTACTTCTCCAGCTGACGCCGTCCGCATCGATGTTCGTCACCATCCATCCGGTCCGCACCTCGACGCCAAGGTGTTCGAGCGCGGTCCGCGCCGACACGCGAAGCGGCGGCGGGAACGCCGGCAGGATGTCCGGCCCGGCCTCGACGAGGACGATGCGCGCGGATTCGGGGCGGATATGGCGGAAATCATGGCGGAGCGACTGGCGCGCGATCTCCGCGAGCGCGCCGGCCAGTTCCACGCCCGTCGGTCCGCCGCCGACGATGACGAACGTCAGCAGCCGGCGCTGCTCGACGGCGTCGCCCACACGCTCTGCGGCTTCGAACGCCAGCAGCACGCGCCGCCGCATCTCCAGCGCATCGTCGAGCGTCTTGAGGCCGGGCGCGCGTTCCGCCCACTCCGGGTGGCCGAAGTACGCATGGGCGGCGCCGGCCGCGACGATCAGGTAGTCGTACGGAACGGGCGGGCCCGGCTCGACCTCGACGCGATTGGCCGCCGGATCGATGCCCTTGACGTTGGCGAGCAGCACTTCGACATTCTGCTGGTGCCGGAGGATCCAGCGGATCGGCGAAGCGACGTCTCCCGGCGAGAGAGACGCGGTCGCGACCTGGTACAGCAGCGGCTGAAACAGGTGGTAGTTGTGGCGGTCGAGCACCGTGACGCTCACGGGAGCGCCGGCAAGGGCGCGCGCGGCCTCGAGGCCGGCGAAGCCGCCGCCGATAATCACGACATGCGCGGGCATCTCTCTATCCGGGGTCCCTCCCCCGGATCTGCTATCGTACTTTCATGCCGACGCCCGCGAAACAGGCCGTGCTCGGCGGTCCCGCATCGACCGTCGAAACCGCGTGCCCGCTCGACTGCCCCGACGCCTGCACCCTGAACGTCACCGTTCAGCACGGAAAAGTCATCACGATCGACGGCGGCGACGTCAATCCGGTCACCGGGGGATACATCTGCGCGAAGGTCCGCAAGTTCGGCGACCGCGTCTACGGGCCCGACCGGCTGCTCTACCCAGCCGTACGCAAGGGCGCCAGGGGCCAGGGAAAATTCAAGCGGACGTCGTGGGACGAGGCCCTCGAGCTCATCGTCGACAGGTTCAGGAGCGCGACGGCTCAGTTCGGCGCCGAATCGATCCTTCCGTACTGGTACGGGGGCTCGAACGGACTGCTGACGCAGGACAACCTCGACGCGCAGCTGTGGCGCCGGCTCGGCACGTCGCGCCTCGCGCGGACGCTGTGCGCGGCACCGACCGGCGCGGCCAACATGGCGCTCTACGGCAAGATGCCGTCGGTCAGCTATCAGGACTACGCCGAGGCGAAGCTGATCGTTCTGTGGGGCGTCAATCCGTCCGCGTCCGGCATCCATCTGGTTCCCTACCTCCGCGACGCGCAGAAGCGCGGCGCGAAGATGGTCGTCATCGATCCGCGGTCGACGCCCCTCGCGCGATCGGCAGACATCCATCTCGCGGTGAAGCCGGGGACGGACGTTGCCGTGGCGCTCGCGATCCACCGGTATCTGTTCGTCAACGGGCATACCGACGAAGCGTTCCTCAAGGAGCACACGCAGGGCGCGGACCAACTACGCGCGCGCGCGGAGCCGTGGACGATCGACCGCGCTGCGGAGCTCGCGAGCATCGACGCATCGCGGCTCGAGGACGTCGCGAAGCTGTACGCGACCACGTCTCCCGCGATCGTCCGCTGCGGCTGGGGGCTCGAGCGGAACCGCAACGGCGGCAACGCCGCGATGGCAGTGATGGCGCTGCCAGCTGTCGGCGGCAAGTTCGGCGTCCGCGGCGGCGGTTACTCGATGAGCAACT
>DASQHH010000798.1:0-5465 GCA_035632195.1 Vicinamibacterales bacterium | reverse complement strand
GGCCGTTGAACGCGGTGAGAAAGCCGCGGTCCATGACGCGCTGCAATCCGGCGCCGAAGTTGGCCCAGACGGCGGCGTTGGTCGGCACGTACCCGAGCAGGCGCCGCACGCCGTCCAGCGCCGGAAACGGCTGCTTCGGCGGTACGCCTCCGCGATTGACGGTCTCGAGGTCCTGGCGGACCTCGGGATAGCCTGCGAAGATCTCGTCGCCGCCTTCGCCAGTCAGCACCACTTTCACGCCCGAATCGCGGACCGCGCGGCTCAACATGAACTTCGCGACCGAGTGCGCATTCCCGATCGGACGCTCGGCGTGGTAGACGGTGTCGGCGAAGTCGTCCGCGAGTTGCGCGGACCGGACATCGATGCGGCAGTACTCGGCGCCGGCGCGCTTCGCCGTCTCCTCTGCGATCGGCGCTTCGTCGTAGTCCGCGTGATCGAACGACAGCGTGAACGCCTGCAGCGGCCGCGGCGAGCAATTCGCCGCCATTCCGAGCACGGCGGACGAATCGATGCCGCCGCTCAAATAACACGCGACCGGCACATCGGCGCGCAGACGCAGACGGATGGCGTCGCCCAGCGTCTCCCGCAGCCGCTCGATCCATTCGCGCTCGGCTGAAGCCTCGGGCTCCGGTTCAGACACACGCTCGATGGGGAAGTCCCAATCCCAATACTCCTCGACTCGCACCCGTTCGCCGTCGGTGAACAGGAAATGTCCGGGAGGCAGCTGGTAGACGCCGGCGAACAGGGTCCGGTCCGGCGCGTGCGCCATGAACATGGCGTGCGTGTCGAACAGCGTCTCGCGGTCCCACGCGAGCGGGACGCCGAGCTCGAGAAACGCCTTCACCTCCGACGCGAGATAACACGCGCCCTCGTGGACGGTGTAGTACAGCGGCTTGATGCCGAAGCGGTCCCGCGCGGCGAAGAGCGTCCTGTCGCGGTCGTCCCACAGCGCGAAGGCGAACTCGCCGCGCAGGGCGTGGACCGCGTGCGCGCCGCGGTCCTCGTAAAGATGTAGTGCAATCTCGCTGTCCGACTTCGTCCGGAACGAGTGCCCGGACCGCGTCAGTGCATCGCGCGCGCGTTCGAAATCGTAAAACTCGCCGTTGACGACGATCCGCAGGCGTTCGTCCTCATTGGCGATCGGCTGGTCGCCGGTGGCGAGGTCGATGATACTGAGACGCGCGTGGCCGAGCGCCGCGCGGCGGTCGTCCGACACCCAGACGCGCTGCCCATCCGGGCCCCGGTGGTGCAGGCGCCGCACCGCCCGTTCCATGACATCCGCGGAGAGTCCGCCTTCTTTCGAAACTGCTGCGACAATGCCGCACACGGGACTCCTTTTGTACTACGAACGGTTGAAGTAGGATATGCGGGCTACACTCCACACCCCGGCTCTGGAGCTTGTGATGACTGGTCGCGCGTCGATTCTCGTGTCGGCTCTGGTGTTGTCGGTCGCGGCGGCCTCGACGGCGTCAGCGCAGAACCTCGTCGATCTGCTGCCGACGCTGCTTAAGCAGGGCGCCGTCATCGCGCCGCCGGCAACAATTCTCATCCCGACCCGCGTCGACACGAGCAAAACCGACCTGAGTCAAAGCTTCGTGCCGTCCGTGACGCTGACCACCGTGCCGCAGATACTGAACGCGGCGCTCGCGCTGCAGCTCTCGACCGGCACGCTGGGGCCGATGGCGGGGACGGTCATCTACTCGCGCGACGGCAACGGGCCGGAGATGCACCAGACCTTCGGCGGCGGCTACGCCGATCGCGGGCGGACGATGGGCAAAGGGCACGTCGGGCTGTCGATGACGTTCCAGAACGACGAGTACCCGACGCTCGACGGCATCGACCTGAACGGCGGCGGCATCAATTTCCTGTTCGCCAACGTCGGACCGTCGCCCGACACGAGCGACGTTCTGCAGGAAACGGTCTCGTACCGCATCAACCGCAAGACGACGTCGTTTCTCTTCAACTGGGGCGCGCTCGACCGGCTCGATCTCAAGGCAGTGATCCCGATTGTGCAGGTCGCGATGGACGTCCGTGTGCAATCGCGGATCCTGCGCGTGCGCACGCCGCTCGACGTGCTCGCCAGCTGCGCCCCGGGCGCCGTGCCGGCGCGCAACGCCGGCGATGGCATCCCGCTGCGCCTCTGCCAGGACCCGCACGGCTACGACCAGGTGTTGACGCTCGCCACGTCCGACACCTATCTCGATCAGTCGTCGAGCATCTTCATTACGTCCAACAACTACGGCGTGTCGGGCAAGACGGCGCGCGGCGTCGGCGACATCCAGCTCGGCGCGAAGTACGCCGTCGTGCAGAATGCCTCCACCGCGCTGGCGGCGACGGTCAACCTGTCGGTGCCGAGCGGCAATACGGACAATTTCCTCGGCAACGGCGCCAGGCGCGTGACGCCGGGCATCGCCTGGTCCGCGTCGGTCGGGCGCGTGTCGCCGCACATCAACATCGGCTACACGAAATCCAGCGGCAACCTGAGCTCGACGCTGCTGACCAACACGCCCGTCGCGCCAGACCTGAAGGTGCCCGACGAGATCAACTGGGCCGCCGGCTTCGACGCCGCCGTCTTCAAGCGCACGACGCTCGTGACCGACTTCTTCGGACGGACCCAGCGCAACGTGCAGCGGTTCACCACGGGCAAGACGGCGTTCGCGTCCGACCAGCCCAACTACCCCGCGGATGTCGCCGCGGCCACGGACCTCATCCCCGGCACGCGCGGCGACGTGCAGCAGTCGTACGGCACCATCGGCGGCCGGGTCAACATTTACGGGCCGATTTTCGCGAACGGCACCGTGATCGTCCCGATCCGGGTCGACGGCCTGAAGCCGAAACCGGGGGCGTCGTTCTGGATCGACTACGCATTCTGATAGGCTCGCATGCAGGGCGCTATCGTGACAGAGGCAGCCAACCTCGACGACCTCAGTAAGTTCCTCGTCGCCGCGAACGAAGGGGACTTCATCTTTCGCGAACGGGATTCCGGCGCGGACATGTACATCATCCGCAACGGGCAGGTGGAGCTGCTGAAGACCCGCGGCGGCTCCGAATGCCAGGTGGCGCTGCTCGAGGCGGGCGACTTCTTCGGCGAGATGTCGCTGCTCGAGGACCAGCCGCGCGAGGTGTCGGCGCGCGCGGTCGGGCCGGTCGAACTGCTGCGCATCGACGCCACGACGTTCGATCGCATCGTGCAGGAGGCGCCGGAGATTCCCGTCCGGATGCTGCGGATGCTCTGTCGACGGCTGCACGAGTACCAGGAGCACGAAGACCGCGCTGCCGCCATCGCGATGGGCCCGCTGCCCGGGATTTCGAAGGAAGCCGCGTCGGCGCCGGCGGCTCGTCTGTCGGGAGCGATGCCCCGATACACCCCCGCGGCCGAACCCGCCCCGGCCGAACCGCCGCCGGTGCCAATCGTCGCCGTCCTCGTCGATCCGAAGTCGAAGAAGATGTTCGACCTCTCCGACGGCGGCGAGTCGACCGTCGGGAGAGTCGATCGCCTGACCGGCTTCTCACCCGACATCGACCTGTCTTCGCTGGACACCCAGCGGACGCTGAGCCGCCGCCACGCCAAGATCGTACGGAAGGACGGCGACTACTACGTCCGCGAGGAGATCGGCACCCGCAACGGCACGTTCGTCAACGGGACGCGCGTGCAGACCGGCGTCGACGTCAAGCTCGCCTCCGGCGACAACGTCCGCTTCGGGATGATCGACACCGTCTTCGAGCTGCGCTAGGCCGCGCCCTTCGTGCCGGCGGCGGCCGGTGCCGCGGGCGGCTGCTCCGGTTTTGCCGTCTTGGCCGCCGGGCCGATCCGCCGCGCCGCCTTCCACTGTTCGATCGTGAGCGTATCGACTCCCGGGGCATTGAGCAGGATCGCCTCGAGTCCCAGCACGATCGAGCGAGTGCCGCGTATAGCCTCCATCGCTGCTTTTTTCGCCGCTGTGTGCATGTCGACCGCCGTCCCCTGGCCGTCGAGGCGCTGCTCCAACGCGTCAATCTGCGTCGGGAACTGCTCCAGCACCGTGGACGGCAGGCCGCGCGCCGTCAGGTCGGCCGCCGCGCTCTGCGCTTTCGCGTAGATCGATCGTGCTTCGCTGACCAGATCGCGGTCGTTCATCGAGAACACTCGCGGGAACCGCTCCTCGGCGGGGCCGCCGTCCATCGAGAACAGCAGCCCGGACCGGCGGATCGTCCGGACCGTTGTGAGCACCGCCGATCGCGCTTTGGTGCGCTCGACGGTGTGCTCGTGCGACGCGGCGGCGTTGTCCGAGTAGGTGACGAACAGCGACCGGACCTTCTGCACGGCCTGCTGGAGCGCCGCCACCAGCCGTGTTCCCAGCGGCGTCGCCTGGAAGATGTCCAGGTGCGCCATGACGAGAGCGAGCAACTGCACGAGACTGTCAGCACGTCGGCGAATTCTTGCTTCCATGGTTCGACCCCTCCATCGGGTCATGTTCTGCACAGGCGTATTACTAAACCGGAGGGGCATCTGATGAACAGGGGTGCTATTGCACGCTATGTACGCTGTACATAGACGTTAATAACTGGAACGAAATTATTCGCTTGCGATGAGATCCGGCCGATCGTCCCTGCACGCCGGACGCGACCGTCGGGCCGAATGACGCGATCGTCGGGACCAATGACCCGATCGTCGGGCAGAATGACCCGATCGTCGCGTCGAATGGCACGACCGTCGTGACGAGTGACTCGATCGTCGTGCCGAATGGAGCGACCGTCGCGCCGAATGAGCCGATCGTCGGGACCAATGACCTGATCGTCGCGTCGAATGGCGCGATCGTCGGGCCGAATGGCGCGATCGTCGGCTATGCGGACGAGGCGATTCGGGCGTCGAAGGTGCCGAGGTGACGGTGGACGGCGCCGCCGAAGCCGCGCTTGAACCGATAGAGATTCCACCAGCCGCCGGTCTGGGACGCGTACTGCTGCTCCAGCACGGCCGCATCGAAGTCCGGGACGCCGAAGAGATCGTAGATGACGCAGCCGCGCTCGCGCGCCCACTGCATCGCGGTCCAGTGCAGCAGCTGATTCGGGTTCAAGTGCCGGGCCCGGTCTGACGAGGCCGACGCGCCCCACAGGTAGGTGGCCGTCGTCCCCCACACGAACACCATGATGCCGGACAGGATGTCGTCGCCGTCGCACGCCAGGTACAGCCGCATCGCGTCGCGCGCGCCGAACAGCTCCATGGCGCGCACGAACTGCTCCGGGCGGCTCGGCCGGAGGCCGTGGCGCGCGTTGGTTTCGTTCGTCAGCCTGACGAACGTGTCCACATCGGCGCGGGCGCCAGCGCGGATGGTGACGCCTCGCTTTTCGGCGACGCGGATGCGGTTGCGGGTGGTGGACTCGAAGCCGCTCCAGATCCGCTCCACCGGCGGCCCGAGATCGACCAGGATCGTTCGTGGCGGCATGATGTGCTGTTTCGCTTCGGCAAATCCCCGGCTACGAAGGGT
>DASQHH010000797.1:0-4516 GCA_035632195.1 Vicinamibacterales bacterium | reverse complement strand
AAGGTCGGAAGTGAGAAAGACGGTTCTGTTCGTGACGCACGATCTCGAGGAGGCCATTGCGCTCGCAGATGAAGTGATTGTCCTGTCGGCGGGACCCGAGAGCCATGTCGTCGCCCGGCATCGGATTCCGATCGAGCGGCCGCGGGACCTGCTGGATCTGCGCACCCAGCCGGCGTTCCTGGACCTGTATCGCGAGCTCTGGGCGGTGCTGCGGACAGAGGTCGCGAGGAGCCGGCGTGGCTGAGCGGGCTCGAGGGCTGGGCGCGCGACGCTCGGCCGGAGCGCGACGCCCTGCTGGAGCGCGAGGCTTTAGCCGAGCGGAAGTCCTCTTCGCGCAAATCGCCGTCGGCGTGGCGGTCATCGCCTCCTGGCAGGCGCTCGTCGCCGTTCATGTCCTCGATCCCTTCTTCGTCAGCCGTCCCAGCGCGATTGCGCTGCGCATCTGGACGTGGATCGCCGGCGGAACGATCTGGCGCCACCTGGCAGCCACGGTCGAGGAGTCGCTGCTTGGCCTCGTCGTGGGAGCCGGGCTCGGAATCGCGGCGGGCTTCGTTCTCGCGCGATCGCCGTTCGCGGGACGCGTCCTCGATCCATACATCAAGATGCTCAACGCGATCCCGCGCGTCGTGCTGGCGCCGCTCTTTCTCCTCTGGTTCGGCCTCGGCATCTGGTCGAAAGTCGCGCTCGCGGTCACGCTCGTCTTCTTCGTGATGTTCTTCAACACCTACCAGGGTGTGCGCGACGCCGACCGCGTCGTCATCGACAACGTGCGCATGCTCGGTGCGACCGAGCGGCAGCTCGTGCGCCACGTGCTGATTCCGAGCGCGCTCACGTGGATCTTTTCGAGCCTGCAGACGAGCCTCGGGTTCGCGATGGTCGGCGCGGTTGTGGGAGAGTATCTGGGCGCGACGCACGGCCTCGGCTACGTCATCGCGCAGGCCGAGGGGACGTTCGATACCACCGGTGTCTTTGCAGGGATGGCCGTCCTGGCGGCGGTCGTCGTGGTGGCGTCCGCGGGGGTGTCGAAGATCGAGCGGTGGCTCCTGAGGTGGAAGCAGTCGTGAAGCGGATCCTCGCGGGCGCGCTCGCGTGTCTCGGTGTCATCACCGCCGCGACGGCCTGCAGTTCGCGCGCATCGTCCAATCACATACGCATCGCGATTGGCGGCCAGAACCAGCTCATTTACCTGCCGACGACGCTCGCGCGGGAGCTCGGCTACTACCGAGACGAAGGCCTCGACGTGGAGTTGCAGGACTTCGTCGGCGGCGCCAAGGCGCTGCAGGCCGCGGTCGGCGGCAGCGCGGAAGTCGTCAGCGGCTTCTACGACCACACGATCCAGATGGCAGCGGAAGGAAAGGCGTTCACCTCCTTCGTCACGATGACGCGGTACCCGGGACTCGCGCTCGCCGTGTCGCCGAAGACCGCCGACGTAGCGGCGATCGAGGACCTCAAAGGCCGCGTCGCCGGGGTGACGACGGCGGGGTCGTCGTCGCAGATGCTGCTGACGTATCTGCTGACGCGCCACGGCGTGCCCGTCGACAGTGTGAGCGTCACGTCGATCGGCAGCGCGGCCACGGCCATCGCGGCGATGGAGCACGGCACCGTCGCCGCCGGTATGATGGCCGATCCCGCCTTCACGCTGCTCGCGAAGCGCAACCCGCAGACGCGCGTGCTGGCCGATCTGAGAACGGCCGACGGCGTCCGCGACGCGTTCGGCACATCGTCGTATCCGGGCGCGGTCATCTATGCCAGCGCCGACTGGATTGCGAGCCATCCAGACGCCGCCGCGCGCGTCGCCCGCGCCGTCGTCCGGACGCTGCGGTGGATGCAGACGCACCAGCCCGAGGAGATCGCGGCCAGGGCGCCGTCCGAATTCAAAGGAGACGATGCGGCGCTCTACGCGGACTCGATCCGGCATTCGATGACGATGTTCTCGCCGGACGGAATCATGGCGGCGGACGGCGCGGAGGCGGTTCACGGCCTGCTCGCCGAATCACTGGAGAAGGTGCGGTCGGCGAAAGTAGACTTGTCCCGGACCTACACGAACGAATTCCTGAATGGACGCTAAAGACTACCTGTTCGTCGGCCTCGGCCTCGCCCTGCTCCTGTACGTGATCACCGTCATCCGCGGCGGACTCGTCGTCCCGCAGCCGCTGTCGATCGCGATCGGGTTCTTCACCGCCTTCTTCGACACGCTCGGGATCGGCTCGTTCGCGACGACGACGACGACGTTCCGTCTGTGGAACCTGGTGCCCGTCAAGCTCATCCCCGGGACGCTGAACGTCGGGCACACGCTGCCGACGATCGCGCAGGCGTTCATCTACACGAAGATCGTCCCGGTCGACTCGACCACGCTCGTCCTGATGATCGCTGCGGCGGTGATCGGCTCGTGGCTCGGCGCCGGCGTCGTCGTCCGCTGGCCGAAGCGGAAGATTCAGATCGGCATGGGGCTGGCGCTGCTCGGCGCCGCGACCATTTTCATGCTGCAGGCGCTGAACAAGATTCCCGGCGGCGGCGATGCCCTCGAACTCACGGGCATCCGCCTCGGTCTCGCCCTCGCCGGCAACTTCGCGCTCGGCGTGTTGATGATGCTCGGCATCGGCCTCTACGGGCCGTGCATGATTCTCGTGAGCCTGCTCGGCATGAATCCGACGGCGGCGTTTCCGATCATGATGGGATCGTGCGCTTTTCTGATGCCCGTCAGTGTCGTGCGCTTCGTCCGGACGCGGACGTACGACGTCAGGACATCGATCAGCCTCGCGATCGGCGGTCTGCCGGCGGCGTTGATTGCCGCGCTGATCGTCAAATCGCTGCCTTTGTACTGGGTCCGCTGGCTCGTGATCGGCGTCGTGACGTACACGTCGCTGAACATGCTGTGGACGGCGCGCGCGGACCCCGACGAACCGGATACCGTGATCATGAAGATCAATGCGTAAGCCGGTCGTTCTCATCACCGGCGCGGGCGGGGAGATTGGCCACGCCCTCGTCGCGAAGCTGGCGGCGGCCGGCTCGCCGATCGTCACCATCGATGTCGCGCCGCTCGACAAATCGGTCGGCATGTCGGTCGCGCGCGAGTTCACGGGATCGGTCACCGATACGGCGCTGCTCGATCGCGTCCTCGCGGAGTTCGAAGTCGATCGCGTCTTCCACCTCGCTGCGCTGCTCTCGACGCGGGCCGAGTTCACGCCCGTGACGGCGCATCACGTCAACGTCGAGGGGACGCTCAATCTGCTCGAGTTCGCTCAGCGCCAGGGCGAATCGCACGGACGTCCCGTCGTGTTCATCTATCCCTCGTCCATCGCCGCGCACGGGATGCCGGATCTCGCGACGAAGGCCAGGGCGGGCCGGGTGCGCGAGGACGAGTACACGCATCCGAAGACGATGTACGGGTGCAACAAGCTGTATTGCGAGCTGCTCGGACATTACTATGCGTGCGACTACAAGCAGCTCTCCGCGGACGCGATTGCGCGCGTGGATTTCCGCGCAGTCCGCTTCCCCGGCCTGATCTCCGCGCTGACGGTGCCGTCGGGCGGCACGTCGGACTACGCGCCCGAGATGGTGCACGCGGCGGCGAAAGGGGAGAAGTACGAGTGCTTCGTCCGCCCGGACACGACGATCCCATTCATGGCGATGCCTGACGGCGTCGACTCGCTCTTGACGCTTGCGAAGGCGCCGCGCGGATCGCTGACGCGGACGGCGTACAACCTCGGTGCGTTCAGCACGTCGGCGGCTGACATCCGGGCGGCGGTCGTCGCGGCGTTTCCGAAGGCGGAGATCAACTACGAGATTGATGCGAAGCGGCAGGGCATTGTCGACTCGTGGCCGGCGGACGTGGACGCCTCAGCGGCGCGAGCCGACTGGGGCTTCGCGCCACGGTACGATTTCAGCCGAGCGTTCAACGACTACCTGATCCCGACGATCCGCGAGCGCTACCGGCGCGGCTGATGCGTGCGCCGGCGCCACTGCGACGGCATCGGCAGGATCAGCAGCAGCGCGGTGTACGCCATTACGAACAGCAGGGCGTCAACGGACCAGAGCGTGTCACGCGTCCACTTGAGCATGCCGTCGACATAAGCAAACAAAAGGCCGACGTGTTTCGTGCTGCCGTATCATGGTCGAGATGCGCCGAGTCGGCTTCGCGCTGGTCGGTCTGATCGTCTTCGCAGCGGTCGCGCGCGCGCAGTTCGGCGGTCCCGGTCTCGTCGGCTACCCCTACAAACCGATACCGAATATTCCCTACGACGGGCGTTTCACGTTCGTACGCATTCACTACGATCCGTCGCCCGGAGGCTACTGGCCCGGCCGCCGGCCTTCTTGGATCCACGGATACCCACTGGCGGAGCAGAACCTGATGAAGATCATGAACGAGGTGAGCTTTCTCGGCGCACACGAGGACGACATCAACAGCGTGGCCCTCGACGACCCGCAGCTGTTTCGCTATCCAATCGCGTACATCATCGAGGTCGGATGGTGGCACGTGATCGATCGCGAAGCAGCCGGTCTGCGTGCGTATCTG